>CALMOP010000019.1 GCA_937871775.1 uncultured Gemmatimonadota bacterium
CTTGACCCCCTCCCCCCAGCTTGGCTCTACCAACCTCAACCGGAGCGTATCATGTCGAACGCCAAACTGAAGGACCTGAGCCGGACCATCCCTGCCACGCGGGACGCGGACGTGAAGGGCGGATCGGGCGTCATCGCTCAAAGGCGTTAACCGGGCCGCTGGTGGGCTTGGGACGATTCAGGTGCGAAAGGGCGCAACCAGACGCCCCGCCGGGCAAAGCGCCGGGCGGGGCGTCTGGCGTATCAGCTGATTCTCCGGAGCATGGGCAACCGGGTTTGGTCAGTCGTGACAGGGCCCCTGGTTGGTAAAGGTGCACGACGGGGGATGGTGATGATTGCTGCAGGTCGACTGGGAGTAGTTGGTGCTGTTGTGGCACTGACTGCAGTCCCCGTGGGCTCCCTCATGGTTCGGGCTGAACATGGTGTGATACTGCCGCGGCAGGGTCACGCCCCGGCTCCAGTCGGCGGTGTTTCCCGAGCCCGCATGGCAGGTCAAGCAGGTCTGGGGCCAGCTCAGGGTCGCATGGTTCGGCGTGGCGCCGGTCCACTGGTCGTCGAGGGCACCGGGGCCGTGGCAGGCTTCGCAGCTGCTGCGGGTGTTGCCATAGCCGCTGACATGACACCGGGCGCAGTCCTGCGCGATCGCGGCATGGGCCCCGGTCAATCCGAAGGGGCTGCTCGGATGGCGCCAGCGACTGGTCTGGAACCCGCCCGCGGCGCTGCTGTGGCACGCGGAACATTCCGCGGTGAAGCCAGCCACGGGGTGCGGCGGGCTGGTGGTGGTCGAGTACTGGTCGTTGATCCCGCCGGGACCATGGCAGGAGATGCAGCTGTTCGACAGCCCGACATAACCGCTGGTCCGATGGCAATCGGCGCACAGCTGGGCCCCGTGGGCGCCGGTCAGCCCGAACCCGAAGCTCGCGTGATTGAATCTCCCCTGCTGCCAGATGGTGGTTCGATGGCAGAGTTCGCACCCGGCCTCGAAGCCGGGAGAGTTGTGATCGACCTCCAGCGCGAGCCCCTGCGCGGTCTGGAGCGCCTCCTGATGGCAATCGGTACACTGGGTCGGGGTCCCGACGAACTGCATGCCGCCCTGGCCCCGGGCGGGGTGGCAGCTCTCGCAGTCGACCCCGAGATGGGACGCGGTCAGGGGGAAGCGGGTGCTCTGGTGCGACCGCAGCATGAGGGCGCGATCGGTGAAGCCGCGCAGGGAGTGGCAGCGGTCGCAGGCCGGTCCCAGTTCCCCCCGGTGGACATCCTGGTGGCAGTCGTGGCAACTGGTCGGTGTCCCCGGGAACTGCAGGTCGCGGTGGCACGCCACGCAGGCCGTCGTGCCATGGGCGCCGTCCAGACGATAGCCGTACCTGGCATGATTGAAGGTCGAGTCGATGTGCAGCTGGCTCCAGTCGTCCGGGCCATGGCACAGGGTGCAGGAAACGTCCAGTTCACCGTGCGGCGACTGGGTGGGCTGCTGGGCGCGGAGGTCGTGGCTCGACAGGAGCAACCCGGTCAGCAGCGTCGCGGCGAGGATGAGCCGAAGCGCCTCCACCCGCCTGAGCAGAGGGACGTGTGCCGGCCAGAAGTACTGTAACCCGGTGTTCATGAGGATTCGATCAACTCGACTTGCGGGTCATTGGAAAGGCTGAACCCAGGGTGAGTTCGACGAGGGGTATGTTGCAAGGATCGTGGCACGGCGGGCCATTTCAATGCGGCTGGGCCAAGCTCATGGCCGGTCACGAGATCCCGCGGCTGGGTGGGGCGCATGAAGGGCATCCTGCTGTCATACTCCAGACCGCTCTGCTATGAAACGTGTCACCACCTGAGCCGCAGTGCCATGTAGGAGACGTCTTTGCGAACTGGCTCGGCAGCGGTCTTGGTTCCCTCAGGCAGTACCCGCCTTTGGCTGCCTGCATGGCTCCTGTAGCCAGGAGTGGAACCAGGAGACCGAGACGCCGTGTCCGATGCACAGCCCCCCACATTGGCGGGGTCCACGCGCCAAGCTGCAATTTGGAGGTGGTGCGGTGCAGGGATGCTGAAGGCGGCGTGAAAGGCCTGGTATGGGCTCGATCGTGTCGAACGAGATGAAGTGATGAGTTGCGGACGGCGTGGGTGAGATTCGAACTCACGGAACCCTTGCAGGTTCGGCGGTTTTCAAGACCGCTGCCTTAAACCACTCGGCCACCACGCCCGAGGGAGCAAATTACAGGGAATCGGGGAATGAGGGAACGAGGGAATCTCCACTTTACGTTCCGTCATTGCGAGACCCCGAAGGGGCCGAAACAATCCGGTCGGGATAGTAGGGGCGACCCGTTGGGTTGCCCCTACGCTCCGAACCCCGCTCACCCGATCGTAGGGGCGCCCCCACGACTAGTGCAGGCTGGCCTCGACCGCCCGGGCGATGGAATCCGACCGGGTCGCCAGCGCCGAATCACCCGCCTCCTGGAAGGACGAGGCTGTGGTGCCGTAGATCACGCTGTACAGCCCAAGGATCGACTGGGACGGACGATCCACCCAGCCGCTCGGTCGGGCCCGCGCGGCGGCTGGGTAGTTGTAGGTCTCGAACAGCAGCCGTCGGGTGCGTTCCATTTCCACGTATCCGAGTCCCTTGTTGAGCACCACCGGGCCCCCGACCTTCAGCGGGGTCGGGTTCAAACGCCGTACCAGGCCCTCGGTCATGAGATAGCCGGTGGCGCCCAGCAGCTGATCGGCGTAGCCGCCATCACTCCAGGCGAAGTAGATCGGTCGCTTGCCGAGGTTATCGCGGATCAGGAAGACAGTGACCAGATCGGACAGGAGCAGGGTGTCCCGTCCGAAGATGATATGCAGCTCGCCGAACTTGAGGCCGGAATTGGGCGGCAGCAGCTGGGCCTCGGGGAGCTGGTCGACTTCCGACTCGCTCAGGGTGAGCACCGGGGTGCTGGGCCTGGTGCCCTTCCAGTCCTTCCAGATGGCGGCAGCCTGGGTGGGATCGAAGTCCGGGGTGACGCGGCGGCGCAACTGCTGCAGGTGCCACCGGGTGTTCATGAGCGACAGGTTGGCCAGGGTCACATCCCGGCGAATCCCCTCCACCTCCTGGGCGTACCACAGCGGGAAGGTGTCGTTGTCGCCGGCGGTGATCAGGATCCCGTACGGCTCCACCGATTCGAGCAGGTCGCGGGCAAAATCACGGGCCAGGGTCTCGTGGCTGCGGCTGGCCGTGACGTGGTTCCCGAAGAGCGGGATCAGTGCCAGGCCCAGCAGCGGGGTTCCCGCGGCCCAGCGCGCCTGGGGGCCGAGCGACCGTTCCAGGGTGGCTGCCACCGACTGCAGCAGGGCGCCAAACCCGACCGCGATCCACAGCCCGAAGGCGGCGAAGGACACCACGAAGAAGTAGTCCCGCTCGCGCACCTCGCGGGCCACCGGTCCCAGGCCCGGGTCGGTCGCGTAGGAGAACCCGTACTTGAAATTCAGGTAGGTCACCAGGGCCAGGGTCATGGTCACCATCAGGGTGGTCGAGGCCCAGAAGGCCCGGCGATCCCGCCACCACAGGGTGATGCCACCGGCCAGTCCGAGGATGGAGAACAGCCACGTGGCCACCAGGCCGCCGACCCGGCCCCAGTCCCGGGCGAACTGCCAGTTGAAGTACTGCAGGTAGTTGCCCAGCTGGGACACGAAATCCGCCTGCCGCACGTTCAGCGGCGGCTTGCCGTACTGGGCCCGGTTCAGGACCTGGAGCAGCGCGTCCCAGTTCCGGGGCTCGCCCTCGTTGATGGCCGGGAACTGGGCCGAGCGGATGGGGAGAAAGACGTAGTTGAGGGAGATCCCGACCACCACCGCGAGCACGGCCAGCCAGAACATGCGGCGGCGGAGTTCGCTGGCATCGCGCCAGACGGTGTAGCCCGCCAGCAGCGCCAGCACGATCCCGAGTACCACCTGTTGCTCCAGGGGGCCGTCGACCAGCACGGTCCAGCTGCCCGAAACCGCCAGCGCCAGCAGCAGGCCCAGCCACAGCACCCAGGGCTTGAGCAGCATGGTCGGCTCGGTGAGCAGCACGTAGACCGCGACGGCGGGGGCGGCCAGGACTCCCATCATGTGATTGGTGGAGCTCAGGGCGAAGACGTACGCGATGAGCACCAGCCAGCGGTCCCGATGCTGGCCCGGGGCGTCATCGGCCCAGTGGACGCCCAGCCAGGTGGTCAGCGCTGTCGACAGGATGGAGACGGTGTAGACCTTCTCGTTCACGGTGGACTGGTTCCACACGGTCCAGGAGGTGGCCCCGACCAGGATGCCGGCAAAGGCGGCGGCGAGGCGGGCCCACTTGACCGTCACCACGTCCCGCATCCAGCGGTCGGCCACCAGGAACCACAACGCCGCCGAGCCCGCGGAGGTCACCGCGGCGAACAGGTTGATCCGCACCGCGTAGTCCGCTACCAGGGGGAGAGCGCCCCAGGTGTGGGCCAGGAGGACGAACAGCGGGTTCCCCGGCGGGTGGGGGATCCCCAGCACCCGGGCGGCCGCGATGTACTCCGAGGTGTCCCAGAACGCCGTGGTCGGGGCCAGGGTGAGGATGTAGATCCCCAGGACGATCACCCCGGTGAGGGCGGCGGCAAGGTACGGGGGTGGTTCGCGGGTAGCGGCGGCGGGGTTGGTCATGGGAACCATTGATGATGAACGACTGGCTGTTGACGAGTGACGAGTGACGATGATGACGACGACGGGCCGTGATTTTCAGCCATCGGCAATCGTCAATGACGAAACTGCCGCTTGCCGGTGAGCACCATGGCGATGCCGTGGCGATCGGCCGCGGTGATGACTTCGGCGTCGCGCACCGAGCCGCCTGGCTGGATGACGGCGCTGATCCCGGCCGCGGCGGCTTCTTCCACGCCGTCGGCGAAGGGGAAGAAGGCGTCCGAGGCCAGCACGCTGCCGCGGGGGTCATGGCCCTGCTGCCGGGCCTTGTGCACCGCCAGAAAACTGCTGTCGACCCGGCTCATCTGGCCGGCGCCGATACCGATGGTGCGTTCCTCGCGGGCCAGCAGGACCGCGTTCGATTTCACCGCCGCCACCGCGTTCCAGGCGAACCGGAGGTCGATCCATTCGGCCTCGGTCGGCTGGCGATGGGTTGGCACCTTCCAGTCGGCATCGGAAAGGTCGGGCTGGAAGCGATCCTGCACCAGCAGGCCGCCCCGGACCCGCTTGAAGTCCAGCCCGCCGGGGCCGCGATACACCGGCAGCTCGACCACCCGCAGATTCTTCTTGACCTCGAGTTCCCGGAGGGCATCCTCGTTGAAGGATGGGGCCACCACGACTTCCAGAAACAGCCCGGTGAGGCCCTCAGCGGTGCGCTTGTCGACCACGGTATTGAAGGCGACCACCCCGCCGAAAGCGGACTGGGGGTCCGAGGCCAGGGCCCGGCGGAAGGCCTCGTCGGCGGTCGCGGCCACGGCGATGCCGCAGGGGGTGGTGTGCTTGATGATGGCGCAGGCGGGACGGGTGGGCCACAGCGAGGCGGTCCACATCGCCGCGTCCAGGTCCAGGATGTTGTTGAAGGAGAGTTCCTTCCCCTGCCGCTGCTTGAGGTCGCGCAGCCCCCGGGGTTCCTCGTCGACATACAGGGCGGCCCGCTGTCCGGGGTTCTCACCGTAGCGCAGCGGGAGCAGCCGCTCGAAGGAGAACTGCACCCGACTCGCGAGGCCGTCTTCCGCGGGCGTGAGATAGCGGGTGATGGCCCCGTCGTAATCCGCGGTGTGGCTGAACACCTTGGCGGCCAGGGCCCGGCGGCAGACGGCGTCGAGTTCGCCGCTGCGGAGCAGCCGCAGGATCTCGGGGTAGTCGGTGGGGTCGACCACCACCACGACGGCCTCGTGGTTCTTGGCCGCGGAGCGGAGCATCGAGGGACCGCCGATGTCGATGTTCTCGATGGCGTCCTCGAAGCTGACCTGCGACTTGGCCACGGTCTCGCGGAAGGGATACAGGTTCACCGCCAGCAGATCGATGGGAGCGATCTGGTGGGCCGCCAGGGCCGCCAGGTGCTCGGGCAGGTCGCGGCGGGCCAGCAGGCCGGCATGGACCGCCGGGTGGAGCGTCTTGATCCGGCCATCCAGGATCTCGGGGAACCCGGTCACTGCTTCCACCGGGGTCGCCTCCACGCCGGCCTGGCGCAGCGCCGCGTGGGTGCCCCCGGTGGAGATGATCTCCCAGCCCAGGTCGCGAAGCCCCTGCGCAAAGGGGACGATCCCCCGCTTGTCACTCACGGAAATCAGCGCTCGGGGCACCGGAGATTCCTCACGGAGTCAGTTCGAGGGGCGTCGACAGCGGGACCGGCCGGCCCACCCGGGCCGCTTCGAGGACCACCGCCGGCAACAACCGGTGTTCCACGGCCTGGACCCGGGCCGCCAGGGTCTCGGGCGAGTCGTCCGGGAGCACCGGTACCCGGGCCTGCGCCAGAATGACCCCGCGGTCGTACTCCTCGGTCACCAGGTGAACGGTCGCACCCGACTCACGGGTGCCGCTCGCCAGCACGGCCTCGTGCACCCGGCGGCCGTACATGCCCGGGCCGCCGAACTGTGGCAGCAGGGCGGGATGGAGATTGATGATCCGGCCGCGGAAGGCCTGCACCACCTCGGCTGGCACCAGCTTGAGAAACCCGGCCAGCACCAGCAGCTCGGTCTGGACCTCCCCGAGCGGGCCCAGCCAGGCCGCGGCGTCACGGTAATCCCGCAGGACCACGGTCGCCACGCCCCGCTCGCGGGCCCGGGCCAGCGCCGGGGCATCAGCCCGGTCGGTGAGGACCAGGACCACTGCCGCCGCAGGGGAGCTTTCCAGCCGGTCCAGCAGAGCGATCAGATTCGATCCCCGGCCGGAAACGCAGACGGCAACCCGCATTGGCATGGCGCAAGAACTTAGCGGCCCCAGGCGAGGCATTGAAGGGGTCGGGGAGCCGCCACGGCATCACGGGAGGGGGCTTATCCTCTCCCGGGGGCGACCGATAAAGTCTTCATATGATTGAGTTTAGGCTGAGCCCGGTAATTCGGTTCAGGCGCCGGGGTCGGGCTTGGCCCCGGGATTGCCTGAAAAGGGGCGTTCCCAGGTCTTATCACGCTGGACCCAGGATGGCACCGATGGCAAATCTGTCGATTCGATTCCTTGCCGGAGTGGCGCTGCTGGCCGGAGTGGCCGGCTGCCAGTCCCAGTTGAAGGAAAACAACTACTTCCTTATCCAGAACTTCATCACCGGGGTGACCGACGGGACCGGTGCCGTCGCGGCCGTCCTGCATCACGGGGCTCCTCCGGGTGTCACCACCACCAACAGCGCCGCAGTGACCGGCATCGCGGTGGCGATCAACGGGGGCAGCTCGCAGCAGACGGTCACCGCGGCGGCACCGTTCAGCAGCCTGATTCTCTACTGTGACGGGCTCGACGGATACTACGAGCTGACCTTGCCTGCGGCCACGACCAGCCAGGCGGTGATCGTAGGCGTCTCGCAGAATGTGTCGGCCGGTCAGCTCTACTTCAACTTCGGCGCGGCCGATCCCTCGGTCGGGCCCTACGCCCGGCAGCTGATGCGGATCCTCGCGGTGGGCAGTGGCGATATCCAGATCAGCGTCGCCTGGACCGACAGCGCGGACGTGGACATGCACGTTCTCGATCCCAACAACGAGGAGATCTACTTCGGGCACAAGACCGCGGCGAGCGGTGGGGTGCTCGATCTCGACGCCAACGCGGCGTGCGGCAAGAACACCCTGCCCGATGGCAGCCAGGCCTTTGTCAGCAATGAGAACGTGACCTGGCCGACCGGCATGGGCATCAACGGCACCTACAAGGTGGTGCTGGACCTCTGGTCCGCCTGCGGCGTCACCAGGACCGACTGGGTCGTGACCCTGCAGCGGGTCGGCACGGTGCCCCAGATCTTCACCGGGTCGTTCAACGGGGTCCCCGCCGGGACCGACGATAGCGTCACCACGTTTACGTACTGAGGCGTCAGGGGTAAGGCGCAAGGCGTCAGGGTAGCAGGTTGGTTGGGGCGGAGCAGGCGGTTGGTAGGGGCGGAGCATTGCTCCGCCCCTACCTCATTGCTCCGCCCCTACCAACCCGCCCATTACCGCCGTACCGCCGCTACCGCCCTTACCGCAGCGCCTCCCCCACCGCCGCCGCGACCGCCGCGAGGCTTTCCGGCGGCAGGGTGCGGGGGTCGAGACAGACCATTCCCTCCTCCACCCGCACGATCACACCGGGTTCCCCCAGGCGCAATCGCGCGGCCAGCGCGGACCCGCCCAGGGGACCGGGATCGATGGCCACCAGGGTAGTGGGGAGCTGGGCAGTGGGGAAGGCGCCCCCGCCCACCGCGGAGTGGCCGGGCCGAGTCGTGGCCCCGGCAGCGCTGGGCATGAGGCCGGCGAGCCGGGTCGCCAGTTCCGAAAGCCGTTGCGGGCCCAGGGTCAGCATGGCCAGGACCGGAATCTCGCGCAGGGCCACGTCCGGATCGCGATAGAGGGCGAGGGTGGCCTCCAGCGCGGCCAGTGTGCTCTTGTCGGTGCGCAGGGCCCGGGCCATGGGATCGCGGCGGCACCGCTCCACCAGTTCGCTCCGCCCCACCAGGCAGCCGGCCTGGGGGCCTCCCAGCAGCTTGTCTCCCGAGAACATGACCAGGTCGGCGCCACTCGCAACCGCTTCGCCCACCCGCGGCTCGCCCACCAGGCCGTGACTGGCGAGGTCGACCAGCAGGCCGCTGCCGAGGTCGTACAGGTACGGGATGCCTGCCGTGGCCGCGAGGGCCGCGAGAGCCTGCGGCTCCGGCGTGGTGATGAAGCCGCGCAACTCGAAATTGGAGCGATGTACCGTGAGGATGGCCCGGGCCTGGCCCAGCTCCCGCTGATAGTCCGCCAGATGAGTGCGGTTGGTGGTGCCCACCTCGCGGAGCCGGCAGCCGCTGGCCTCGAGGATCTCCGGAATCCGGAACGACCCGCCGATTTCGATCAGCTCACCCCGTGAGATCAGGACCTCCCCGCCCGCCGCCAGCGCCCTGAGCGCCAGCACCAGTGCCCCCGCCGCGTTGTTGACCGCCAGGCCATCCTCGGCACCGGTCAGTTCGGCGAGCAGGCCGCGGCAATGGTCGGCGCGATCACCGCGGCTGCCGGCGGCGCGGTCGTACTCGAGCGTGCAGTAGCCGGCCGCCACGGCGGCCATCGCGGCCACGGCACGAGGAGCCAGCGGGGCCCGTCCCAGGTTGGTATGGAGCACCACGCCGGTGGCATTCAGCACCGATGTGAGACTGGCCGCCGTCAGCAAGGCCAGCCGATCGGCCACCGCGGCGGCCCAGTCCTCCGGCAGCGGCTGGCGGCTGGTCCTGGCAGCGGCGACTGCCGCGCGCACCGCCTGGACCAGGGTCGTCCGGGGCACCTTCGCCAGCAGCGCCGCGACGCCCGGCTCCTGCAACAGGCGATCCACGGATGGCAGCTGGCGCAGCCGATCGTTCATGGGGCCGGGGCGGGCGGGGGCGGGGGTGAGGCCGCGGTGCTGTCCGGCTGCGCCGCCTTGCCGGGGGGGGCGGCGGTGGAGTCGGACGGGGTCGGGGCGGGGGCTGGGGGCCGGGGCTTGGGGATCACCAGGGTGCCGCGGGCATCTCCCGCGACGCCCGCCGCATTCCGGATCCCGGCGAGTTCCAACTGGTAGCGGGCTTCCGCCGTGAACCCGCTGTCGACCCGGAGGACCAGCTTGTCGAACAGCCTGGGCCGGGTCTTGATCAGGGAATCAGCTTCGGGGTCGGCCCGCGTTTGCTTGGGACCGGGCCCGACCCTCGGGGCTCCCGGCTTGGCCGGCCCCGGTGCCGGCTTGGTGGTGTCGGGGA
>CALMOP010000020.1 GCA_937871775.1 uncultured Gemmatimonadota bacterium
GCACGATCGACATCGCGAAATCCCAGGACACCACCGAGTGCACCGACAGCACCAGCGGGGTCGCCAGGGCCGCCAGGTACAGGTAGGCCCGGCTATAGTGCCGCCACTGGTTGTCGGTGCCGCGCCAGCCCAGGGAGAACACCCCGTAGACCCTCGCCCGCCAGCCCCGCATCAGGTCGCGGGCCGCGGCGATGTCCGGGACCAGGCCGACACAGAGGAAGGTGGTCGACACGGTCAGGTAGGTGGAGATCGCGAACACGTCCCAAACCAGCGGCGACTTGAAGTTGGGCCACAGCCAGCGCGCGTTGGGATAGGGCAGCAACCAGTAGAAGAACCACTGCCGGCCGATGTGAATGATGGGGAACAGGCCGGCCGTCATCACCGCGAACACCGTCATGGCTTCGGTAGCCCGGTAAACCGCGGTCCGCCACGGAGACCGGAACAGGAACAGAATGGCGGAAATGAGCGTGCCGGCGTGACCGATGCCGATCCAGAACACGAAGGTGGTGATGTAGACCGACCAGAAGGCGGGCGGATTGTACCCTGCCAGTCCCAGACCATCCTTGAGCAGCAGAACGAAGGTGACGACCCCGACCAGAAACAGGAACACCGCCCCGAACAGGAGCATCATGTACCCGCGCCCCGCAGTCCCCAGGGTGTTGACGACGTCCCGGGTGACCTCGTGGTGGGTCTGGGTCGGAAGGGTGTGGTGGTGCGCGATGGCCGCCATCGGTTAAGCCTCCACCCGGTGCTGAACCTTCGCGAGGTAGGTCACCGCCGGACGCACGTTCAGGTCGCCGAGCACATGGTAGCCGCGGTGGTCGGATGCGATGCGGGACACCCGGCTGGCGCCGTCCCGAAGATCGCCGAAGACGATGGCCTCCGAGGGGCAGGCCTGGGCGCAGGCGGTCACGACCTCCCCGTCGCGCAGCGGCCGGTCCTCGAGCCGCGCCGTGTTCTGGGCTCCGCGGATCCGCTGAATGCAGAAGGTGCACTTCTCCATGACCCCGCGGGCCCGCACCGTCACGTCCGGATTGAGCTGCAGATCGAGCGGAGCCACGAAGGCCTGGCGGGCGTAGGCCGACCAGTTGAAATAGCGCACCTTGTAGGGACAGTTGTTGGCGCAGTAGCGGGTGCCGACGCAGCGGTTGTACACCTGCCCGTTGAGCCCGTCGGGGGTATGGTAAGCCGCGTAGACCGGACAGACCGGTTCGCAGGGAGCGTTATCACAGTGCTGGCACAGCATCGGGACGAACCGCGCTTCCAGCGGCTCCCCGTCCTCCCCACCCTCCCAGTACCGCTCGATCCGCATCCAGGTCATCTCCCGGCCGCGGAGAATCGCCTCCTCGCCCACCCAGGGGATGTTGTTCTCGGCGTAACACGCCGTCACGCAGGCCGAACAGCCGGTACACCGGGCGAGGTCGATGGTCATGCCCCAGCCTGGATGCTCGGCCACGTAGTCCCCATGGCGCCGTTTGGATAACTGCGAGTCGCGGAACCCCTTGATGGCCTCGACCTCGCGCTCGGTATTGACCTCGTGTTCTTCGTGCCCTTCGGCCTGGGCGGCCAGCGCCGGGGTCAGCCGCTCCTTCGCCTGCGCCAGGGTCATGGCGTCGGCGATCCCCCGTCCCAGCTGGCGGGGCGTGCCCTCGGTCTTGGCGACCTGCTTCCATTGCCGGGTCTTGGTGAGGGTGACCGTGGTCGCGAAGTAGGGCAGGAAGCCCTGGCCTCCCTGCCCGTCCAGCAGGTCGAGAGCGTTCGCCCCCCGGCCGGTCGCATAGTCCCCGTAGCTGGTGTGCCCCTGTCCCAGCGGTACTGCCACGACATCGGGGTGCAGCCCGGCGTAGATGTAGGCCGGGGCCTCCATGGAACCATGGGGCGAGGTCACCCGCAGGATCTCGCCTTCCTGCACGTCCAGCCGGGCCGCCACCTCGGGGTGGATCTCCACCCAGGAATGCCAGGTGATCTTGGTGACCGGATCGGACAGCTCCTGCAGCCAGGGCCGGTTGGCGAAGCGGCCGTCCCCCAGCACCGAGGGCACCGCGGCGAAGAAGAATCGGCCCGGACCATCACCGCCATCGAAGGCCGGAGCCGCCACTGCCAGCTGCTGGGCGCCGGCGGCCAGCCGCACCGGAGCCACCGGCGCGGCCTGGTAGACCCCGCCCCGCGCCAGCGCAGCCCGCCAGGCCTCGTCGGTGCCCACCACCTGGAGCCACTGTTGCTTGAGGTAGGTTTCCCAGCTCGGCGCGGCAAAGTGGGCCAGCTTCCCGCCAGCCTTCTGGGAGACTCGGAGCAGCAGGTCGCCGGTGGCCATGGTCTGGAACACCGGTTCCATCACCGGTTGCATCAGCCCGGTCACTCCCCGGCGGGGCCGGGCGTCATCCCAGCGCTCCAGGGGATGATGGTTGGGCAGCAGCAGATCACACAGCCGGGCGGTCTCGTCGAGGTAGAGCGAGGTGGACACCTTGAAGCGGGCCTTCTGGAACTTGGCCGCGAACCCGGTCGCCTGAGGCAGACTGTAGGCGGGATTGGCCTCGTGGACCAGCGCCAGCTCGACGCCGCCCCGATCAATCAGGCCGAGCCAATCGAGGGTGGCGCCATAGCCGTCACCGGTATCGAGATCGGCGCCGAAGCGCACCGTCTCACCGACATTCCCCGCGATGTAGTTGAGCAGGTTCACCGCGGCAGCCACGGTCACCGCCCCACGGTGCTGACTCGCGACCCCACCGGCCACCGCGAGCGAGGGCCGGGCGGAGGCGAACTCACGCGCGATCCGGCGGATGACTTCGGCGCCGATCCCGCTGGCCTCCTGGGCCCGTTCCGGAGTGTAGGCCGCCAGCATCCCCCGCAGCCCGTTGGCGTCAGCGGGATTGCCACTCCGCTCGGTCAGCAGCACCTGCGCCATCGCGAGGGCGATGACCGCCTCGGACCCGGGCCGGGGGGCGAGCCATTCGTCGGCGTTCATGCCGGTCAGGGACATCCGGGGTGCGAACATGACGTGCTTGGCCATCACGCCGTCGTGATACCCGTGCGCCTGGGCGAACCCCCGCTGGTGTTCCACCGGCGACAGCCAGCCCCCATCGAGAAAATCCGCGCCGAAGGACACGAGGTACCGGGCCCGGGCGAAGTCATACTGGGGGATTTCGGCGGTGCCGAAGACCTGCCGATTCGCCAACCGAAGCGGCTCGTAGCTGAAGGGCTGGTAGCGGACGTGGCGCCCAGCGAGCGCCAGGGTCCATGCGGCCAGCAGGTCGGTGAAGCTGCCGCGCCCCTGGCCGTTGAGGACCGCCAGCTTGCCGTCGGCGGTGGCGACCCGGCTTGCCAGGGTCGCGATGGCCTCGTCCCAGGAGACGGTCTTGAAACTGCCGTCGGGCTGGCGCGCCATCGGGCCAGTCAGACGGCCCGGATTGTACAGCCCCTGCAGCGCCGACTGACCGGCCGAGCAAAGCCGGCCGCCGTTGACGGGATGGTCGGGATTGCCTTCCAGCTTGACGGCCCGGCCCTCCCGAGTCCGGACATGCAGGCCGCAGCCGGCGGCGCACTCGGTGCAGGTGCTGGCGTACCAGGTGGCCACCCCGGGAACCTGATCCTCCGACTGCACCAGGTAGGGGACCAGCTTCTCCACCCGGTCCGTGGAACACCCCGAAACCACCGCGGCGCCTGCCCCGGTGACTCCCAGCACGGTCAGGAAGCGGCGCCGATCCATCCCTTCACGCGGTGTCTCATCGGGCATCATGCTGTCCTTGGCGAAAGCGGTTGTGCCTGGGTCCCGCGCCGGATCAGTAGTGGCAGACCGAGCAGTCCCGAGTCACCTTCCGCTGCAGGTGGCAGGTTATGCAGAAGCCCATGTTGTTCACGTTGTTGACCTTGAAGACCTGGGCCATGCGGGCGACGTCACCGTGACAGGTCTGACAGGCGTTGGGGCCGAGGGCCTTGATGTGACGCATGTGAGGGAAGTGCGCGTGCCGAGCCAGGGTATGCACCCGGACCCACTGGATCGGCTGCTTCTGGGCTGAGGCCTCCCGCAGCTTCTTGATTTCCGCCTTGTGGGAGGAGTCGGTCCCGCCGATCACCAGATGACACCCCATGCAGGCCTGGGTGGTGGGCAGCCCGGGCTCGCTGGATTCCGCAACCGAATAGTGGCAATACTGACAGGGGATCTTGTTGAGGCCGGCGTGGATGTCGTGCCGAAAGAAGACCGGCTGCCGGGGACCCCTCAGCCCGCTGCTGTCCCGCGGGCTGAGCATCCAGACCGGGGGGGCCGGGGCGGGCGCCTGCTGGGCCCGGGTGTCGCGCTGGGCGAGCGCCATGGCGCCGACGAGCAGCGCAAGGGAACCGGATCCGAAGAGGGCGAGCTTTCGCATGGGCTCTGGAAACCGGGGTTACCATCACCCGCGGCGCTACCGGTTGTGAATTCTTTCACGAGTTGGCAAGCCGTTGCAGGAGCAACGATTGCCGCGACAAGCATAGCCGGGCACCTCGCCCGTACAACCCCGACGTCAACGATCGCAGACTTGGCTACCCGGAATAACCTAACTGGCGAGCGAGCGGCGCCCGGTGAGGCTGGGTGCGTCGGCGATGAGCCACCCGAGCTTGCGGCGGACGAAGCTGAGAAAGGCGTCCGCCGCCTTTTGATCACCCACTTCGAGAGCGCACCAGCGCACCGGTCCGGTCCGTTGGGCGGTCCGAATTGCCACCCCGATGGCTGCGGGAAGCCGGGGCACCGCCAGCGCCTTGGATTCTTCCTGGTCGGCGATGGTGAACGTGACCGCCGCGCCGCTGTGCATCACGTGCACCCAGCACAGCTTGCGGTGGCCCACCGCATACTCCCACGCCCAGTGCCACGAGGGACCCATGTACTTCACGTGCTCGGTTACCCCGGGGAGCTTCTGCAACCCTTCGCGCAGCCGTCGGAACCTGGCGGCCGCGGCCGCTGGCAGATCCTTGTACGGTGCGGAAGGCTTGGGCTCCTGGCGGGAATTGGGATACAGATTGGTGGCCCAGTATGCGGCGGATCGCCCCACGGGTCAGACTCCCGGCAAGAGCAGGAAAGGTGGCCGGGAATCTAGCCGGGGCTGGGAGGCTTTCCAACCTCCCCCGGTCCGGCCTCGGTCGCCGGGAGTCGCCCGGTCCCGGCGGCCTCCGGGGGCAGCGGGATCTGCTGCCGCTCCAGGAACCGCACCACTTCGATCCCCATCGCCCGTACCAGGGAGGCCTCCCGGGCGTCGAGTTGGGCACGGAACAGCATCTCCCGCCAGGATCGGAGCACATGGTCCTCCTGGCGGGTCTTGAAGAAGTCGATGGCCCAGAGGGCCCGGCGCCAGTCGGCGAACAGTCGCTCCAGCAGCGCCATGGGCGCCGGTTCGGCGGGTTTCCGGGGCGGCTTGACCGGCTGCCGCTCTCCCCCGCGAGTCAGCCAGGTCTCATAGGCCATGATCGCCACGGCCTGGGCCAGATTGAGGGAGTGATACTCGGGGTTCGTTGGGATGGATACCAGGGCGGAGCAGCGGTCCAGCTCCTCGTTGGTGAGACCCTTGTCCTCGCGGCCCACCACGAAGGCCACCGGGCCGATCGCGGCACGAGCGACCAGCTCCGCCGCCGCGGCCTGGGGGCGGTACACCGTGCGCTTCGCGGTCCGTTCCCGGGCCGTCAGCGCCAGGGTCCAGACGCAGTCGGCCACGGCGGACTCCAGGGTGTCGTGCAGGGTGATACGCTCGATCAGGTCGCCGGTGTTGTGCGCGATGCCTTCGATGCGCCAGGGATCGAAGATCCCGGGCTCGACCAGACGAAGACCACTCAAGCCGAAATTCTTGGCGATCCGGACGGCACTGCCGATGTTGACGATGTCCTGGGGGGCCACCAGGACCAGGAGCGGTGCGGGTTCCATGGGGCCCAATATAGCCGGCGGGTTTCAGGGGTTGGGCACCATCTGGGCGAGCATCTCGGTCAGGTCCGTCGGGGGTGCGGACCGCTACCGGAAGCAATCCGGAGCGACGTCCGGGCCGGGCTCAGGCATCCGGGAGAAACGACGTGTCCAAACGCTTGGCCTTGAGCGCGGTCATCATGGGCGTCTTCTCGACGCAGCGGAGGTAGGCCTCCTTGGCCTCGATCTCCTTCGATTCCACCAGCTCGAGCAGGGCATCGTTCAGGGTCACCATCCCGTGCTTGCGGTTGGTCTGCATGATCGAGGGAATCTGGAAGGTCTTCCCTTCCCGGATCAGGTTGGACACCGCCGGGCTGGAGAGCAGCACCTCCTTGGCCGCTATTCGGCCGCCACGGATACGGCGGCACAGGACCTGGGCGATGACGCCCTTGAGCGACTCCGCCAGCTGGACCCGGATCTGGGACTGCCGGTCACTCGGGAACTGGTCGATGATGCGATCGACCGTCGAGGAGGCCGTGGTGGTGTGCAGGGTGCCGAACACCAGGTGGCCAGTCTCGGCGGTCTCCAGCGCGATCGCCACCGTTTCCAGGTCCCGCATTTCGCCGACCAGGATGATGTCCGGGTCCTCGCGCAGGGCCGCCCGGAGCGCCGACTTGAACGAGCGGCTGTGGAGTCCGACCTGGCGCTGGGAGATGACGCACTTCGCCGGCCGGTGCACGAACTCGACCGGATCCTCGATGGTGAGGATGTGATCGTTCCGGTTCCGGTTCATCAGGTCCACCATGCTGGCCAGGGTGGTGGACTTGCCGCAGCCGGTCGGCCCGGTGAGCAGCACCAGGCCCTTGGTCAGGAAGCACAGCCGCTGGATTTCCTGAGAGAGTCCCAGCTCCTCCACCGTCAGGATGCGGGAGGGAATGACCCGGAACACCCCCATGGGGCCTTTCCGCTCCTGGGCCGCATTGCAGCGGAACCGCGCCACCCCGGTGACCTCGTGGGCCCAATCGGCATCACCGGTCTCCCGGAAGATGGCCTGGTCGCGGCTGGACATGACGCTGGTCAGCATGGCATCGAGCTGTTCCGCGTCCAGCACCTGGCCCTCCTGCCTGACCATTTCGCCATCGAGCCTGAGAACGGGCTTCTCGCCGACCCGGAGGTGCAGGTCGGAGGCTTGGCCCGTCACGGTGAGCCGCAGCAACTGCTCCAGCAGGGCCCGTGGGTCGGAGGGGTCGGTCGTGGCCGTGGCCGCTGGCGAGGCCGGCTCGGCGACCGGTGGAGCCGCGCGGGATGGGCGGGGGACGGGGGCGGGCGCGGCCGGGGTCGAGGCCGGAGCCGGGGTCGCGGGCGAGGCCGGAGCCGCGGGCACGGCCGGGGCAACCTGGGCCGTGGGGGCGGTCGACGGCTCCAGCGGGCGCACGATCACGCGGGGTCCGGCGGGTTCCGGAACGATCTCCACCCGCACGGGGCCGATGGGCGAGCGATACTCGAAGCTGGTCGTCGCCGCGCCGTCGAGTTTGTCCAGCTGATCCGGCTGAGCGATCTCCCGCACCAGCAGGAGAATCTGAGGTGCCCCGAGGGGATCCCGGGTCACCGGGCGCGGGGCGCCATCGATCAGCAGCGTGGCCTGCTTGCCGGGAGCCAGCACCAGCCCCTGGGCCTTGTGCTGCTGGATTGCCTGGATGAATCGGTCGAGTTGGGCCACGGGCGTCAGACGGGCATGGGTCGGACAGCGCGGACGAAGCGCCGGTTCAGACACACGGTCCCCTCGGCGGTGGACAACTGGAAGAACGACTCCAGCTCATTCAGGAAATCGAGGGCCCGGCTGCGGATGGGCGGGAGCTCGCTGACCGCGGTCCCCTGATACTCGGATCCGCCGACCATCATGACCTCCATCCGGATGGACCGGGCCGCCGACCGGCGGATCGGATCGTCGAAGTTCCCGCCCTCGCTCCACGTCAGCGCGACCATCTGGGCCTTGGACAGGAACACCACCTTCCCGTGGGCCATCGAGAGCGGGAGAAAGGAATCCCCGCGGTTCAATAGTTCGAGTGGGGTTTCCGAGCCATCGTGGGCCGCTACCCGGGGCTGCAGGTGAATCTCCCCCTGGACACTCAGCCCCTCGGCGAGCATCACCCGGACCGGCAAACGCGTGGTGCTAGCCCAGTCGCTCATCAGCCTCTGATCTCGATCCCGGTGCGGCGTTCCTGGAGACGAATGGCTTCAAGATAGTCGGCTTCTTCCCCCAGCTCTTTCCGGGCCTCGGCCAGCAGGGCGCCGACCCGGTGCAGCACCGGGGCCGGGATCCCCTGGGCGTCAAGAAAGCTCAAGGCGATCCGGACATCCTTCTCCAGCAGGGCCAGCCGGAAGGTATTGGGGTAGTCGCCGGTCAGCACCCGATCCGGCACCAGCCCCTCGGTCACAAAGGACCGGCCGGAGGAGGTGTTGAGGACCTCCAGTGCCCGGCGCACCGGGACCCCGGCGCGGGCCAGACCGGCGAAGCCCTCGGCGAACGTCAGAATGTTGGCAGCCAGCAGGGCGTTGTTGACCGCTTTGAGGGCGGAGCCGGACCCCACCGCGCCGAGGTGCTCGATGCGCTTGCCGAAGCAGGCCAGGACCGGCCGGGCCCGGGCAAAGGTCCCGGGGTCCGCCCCGACCATCACGGTAAGGGTCCCCGCTTCCGCGCCGTTGGTTCCGCCACTCACGGGACAGTCGGCGTAGGCGATGTCCGCCTCCGCCAGCCGGGCCGCCAACCGCTGGGCGCCCGCCGGATCCCCCGAAGTACAGTCCAGAAAGAGCGCCCCGGACCCGAGGCCCGCCAGGATACCGTCGGGGCCGCCCAGCAGGGTCTCCACTTCGGCCGAGGTCGGCAGGCAGGTGAGGACCACCTCGGCGCCCAGGACCGCCTCCCGCGGTGAGCCGGCGACCCGGGCAGTCACCCGGGCGGCGAATTGCTCGGCCCGCTCCCGGGTCCGGTTCCAAACCGCCAGGTCGAACACCTTCGCGAGATGGGCGGCCATGGGGCGACCGATGGCGCCCAACCCGAGAAAGGCGGCACGACCTGGGGAGGGAGGCGGCATCGTCCTCGCACGTGGGGCGCAGGGGTCCGGAGGACCAGCGAGCCCGTGGGAATCTGGCAACACCGCACCAGCGGAACGCTGAAGGCTATAACGGCCCCGGTCCCACGGCTAGCTTTCCGGCCATGCCCTCCCGGATCCTGCACGTCGATCTGGATGCGTTCTTCGTCGAAGTCTGTCGCCAGCGGCATCCCGAGCTGCGGCCGCTGGAGTACCTGGTGGTCGGCGGTCGACGGGAGTCCCGCGGGGTGGTCCAGTCGGCGTCCTACGCCGCCCGGCAACTCGGGGTCCGGTCCGGCATGCCGATCGCGCAGGCGGCGCGGCGGTGCCCGCAGGCCACCTTCTTCAAGGGCGAGTTCGCCCACTACCGTGACGCGTCCCGCCAGGTTCGTGCGGTGCTGGCCGGCTTCGCGCCCACCGTGGTCATGGCCTCGCTGGACGAAGGCTACCTCGACTTCAGCGGCACCGAGCGGCTCTACCCGATTTCGCTGCTGCCGGTGGCCGAACGGTTGCGGGATGCGATCCAGGACGGGGCCGGACTGGCCGCGAGCATCGGGATCGGCAGCAACCGGATGATCGCCAAGCTGGCCTCCGACTACGCCAAGCCGCGCGGCATCTGCGAGGTCCGCACCGGCTGGGAGGAAGGGTTCCTGGCGGGGCTGGCCCTCAGCGCCCTGCCCGGCATCGGCCCGCGCACCGCCGCGATGCTGGCCCGGGTGGGCCTCAGCGAAGTCCATCAGGTGCAGAACCTGACTGAGGCCGCACTGACCCGCCTGGTCGGTGACCTGGCCCGGGAGCTCAAGTGGCGCGCCCACGGACACGGATCCGCGGCCCTGCACGCCGACCGGCTGGCCCGGTCGGTGAGCCGGGAGACCACGCTGGCCCGGGACCAGACCCAGCCGGGTTCGCTGGATGGGCTGCTGGTCCGCTTCGCGGACCTGGTGGCCGCCGACCTCAGGGGAGCCGGACTGGTGGCCCGCACCGTCGTGCTCAAGCTCCGGCATGGCGACTTCCACACCGTGACCAGACGACGCACCCTCA
>CALMOP010000021.1 GCA_937871775.1 uncultured Gemmatimonadota bacterium
TCGCCGGCCGGGTGGCGCAGGCGCTCGATGTGGCACTCGGCGCCGGCCAGCGGGATCAGCTCGTGCAGAAGCCCACCCAGAACCTCACCGCCTATGATGCGTACCTGAAGGGCGAGGAAGTTTCCAACGCCATGGGCACCACCGACCCGTTGACCCTACGCCAGGCACTGGGCCATTACGAGAAGGCCGCCGCGCTGGACTCCGGGTTCGCGCTGGTCTGGGCCCGGCGCTCGCAGGTTCACTCGCTGCTGTACTTCCTCACCGCGCCGACTCGCGCGGACCGGGACGCGGCCCGCGCCGCCGCGGAACTGGCGCTGGCGCTGGCTCCCGAGCTCCCGCAGGGGCGGCTGGCCCTCGGCGACTACCACTATCGCGTCACCCACGACTACACCCAGGCGCTGGAGCAGTACGCCATCGGCCGCCGCGCCGCGCCGCGCGACGCCGAGCTGCTGGTGGCAACCGCTTTGACGGAACAGAGCCTCGGCCAATGGGAGGCAGCACTCCAGCACCTCCAGGAGGCGCAAACGATCGACCCGCGCTCGGTGAACACCGCGCGCCGGCTGGCCCGGACCCTGATGTGGCTCCGGCGCTACCCCGAGGCGCTCCAGATGAGTGACCAGGGGCTGGCGCTCGCCCCGGCGAATTTCGAGCTGCTGGAGAACAAGGCGATGGTCCACCTCGCCCAGGGTGACCTGGCGGGCGCTCAGGCGGTGCTGCGGGCCGCGCCGAAAGAACTCGAAACGGGCGTGCTGGTGGCATACTTGGGTATCTACTGGGACCTCGCCTGGGTGCTCGACAAGGAGCAGCGGCGACTTCTGGTTCGGCTCATGCCGAATGCGTTCGACGACAACCGCGCCAACTGGGGTGTCGTGCTGGCTCAGGCCTACGCCCTGGAGGGTGACAACACCCGCACCCGGGCCTACGCTGACTCGGCCCGCCTCGGCTTCGAGGAGCAACTCCGCGCCACTCCCGACGACGCGCAGTTGCATGTGGCCTACGGCCTCGCGCTGGCCTACTCGGGACGGAACGCCGAGGCGGTCGGGGAGGGGGAGAAGGGGCTCGCGCTCCTGCCGGTCGCGAAGGATGCATACAGCGGTGCCTACAACCAGCACCTGCTGGCCCGCATCTATGTGCTTGCAGGCGAGCCGGAGAAGGCGCTCGACCAGCTGGAGCCGCTGCTCAAGATCCCGTACTACCTGTCGCCGGGCTGGCTCAAGATCGACCCGAACTTCGCTCCGCTGCGGACCAACCCGCGGTTCCAGAAGCTGCTCGGAGGGCGGTAGGGGCGGAGCGGGAAGGTAGGTTTGGTAGGGGCGGAGCATTGCTCCGCCCCTACCAACCAACCTCCGCCCCTACCAACCGAGCACGGCCCCTGCCGCGTCTACCGCCGTACCGCCGCTACCGCCGTACCGCCTATACTTAAGCCAGCGGGCTCGCCGTGGGCCCCCTGCCTACTCCTAACCACCGCGAGCCCGTGACCGAATCAACCACGCCGGTCATTCTCTCCGCCTGCCGTACCCCCGTCGGGAAGTACCTGGGTGGCCTGTCCGGCTTCACCGCGCCCCAGCTCGGCGCCCTGGTGATCCGCGAGGCCATCCGCCGCGCCGGGATCGACGCAGCCACGGTCGATGAAGTGATCATGGGCCAGGTGCTGCAGGGCGGGGCGGGGCAGGCCCCGGCCCGGCAGGCGATGATCCACGGCGGAGTGCCAGCCACGGTCCCCGCGCTCACGATCAACAAGATCTGTGGCTCCGGCCTCAAGGCGGTGATGCTGGCCGCGCAGAGCATCCGGGCCGGGGATCAGCAGTGCGTCGTCGTCGGCGGGCAGGAGTCGATGTCTTCCGCCCCCCACTATCTCTTCGGCTATCGCACCGGCATCCGGGCCGGCGATCAGTCCCTGGTCGACGGCATGATCCACGACGGACTGTGGGACTCCTTCGGCCAGAACCACATGGGCGAGTACGCGGAGTACACCGCCGAGAAGGCCGGAATCAGCCGGGAGGAGCAGGACCGGTTTGCGCTGGCCAGCCATCAGAAGGCGGTCGCCGCGCAGGCGGCCGGCAAGTTCCGGGAGGAGATTGTCCCGGTGGACATCGCCGGCCAGGGCAGGGCCACCACGGTCGCCGCCGATGAGTCGCCTCGGCAGGATACCAGCCTCGAGCTGCTGGGCAAGCTCAAGCCGGTGTTCCGCAAGGGTGGCACCGTCACCGCCGGCAACGCGCCCGGGCTCAATGATGGGGCCAGTGCCCTGGTGGTCGCCTCGCTCGCCTACGCCCGGGCCCACGGACTCAAGCCGCTGGCCCGGATTGCCCACTATGCCACCGGCGGCGGCGAGCCCAGGGATCTGTTCTTCGCCCCGATCGTCGCGGTCCATAACCTCATGAAGAAGGCCGGCACCGGCATCGGCGACTACGAGCTGATCGAGGCCAACGAGGCCTTCGCGGTCCAGGCCCTGGTGAACGGACGGGCGCTGGGCTGGGATTGGGATCGGGTGAATGTCCACGGCGGCGCGGTCGCGCTCGGCCATCCGATCGGCGCCAGCGGGGCGCGGGTACTCACCACGCTGCTCTACGCGCTCCGCGACCGCCGCCTCACGCGCGGCCTCGCCACCCTGTGTCTGGGCGGTGGCAACGCCGTGGCGCTGTCGGTCGAGGGGATGTAGCCCATGGGCAATCCGATCCTCCATGGGGAAGTCGGGACCACCTCCCGGCCCCGCACCCGCTGGCCGCTGGCGTGGCCACTCACCCTGGTCAGCGGGGCGGCGGTGGTGGCCATCGGCGCCCGCATTGCCGTTCCGCTTCCGTTCTCGCCAGTGCCCTTGACCATGCAGGACCTCGCGGTGCTGCTGGTGGGTGGGCTGTTCGGCTCCGCCATCGGAGCCGGCGCGCTTCTTCTATACCTCATCGCCGGTGCCTTCGGGCTGCCGGTCTTCGCGCCGGTCGGGGCCCCGGGGCTGGCCCGACTGTCCGGACCGACCGGGGGCTACCTGCTGGCGTTCCCGCTGGCGGCAGCGGTGGTGGGCGCGGTGGGGCAGCGCGGGCATCTGGTGCGCTGCCTGGTCGCGGCCCTGCTGGGGATGGTGATCATCCACTTCGGCGGCTGGGCCCAACTGGCCATTCAAACCGATGACCCGGCCGGCGCTCTGGCGCTGGGGTTGGTCCCCTTCCTGTTTACCGGTCTGTTGAAGGTGCTGCTCACCGGCGTGGTGTTGTGGTGGGTGCACCACGGACTGCGACTCCGCTCGTGACCGTGGTCCCGGTCACCCGGCGGGCACGCCTCAAGGCGATCGGGTGGGCATTCCTCTACCTGATTACCGGCTTCGGCCTGATGATCGGTATGACCTGGCTGGGGCTGAGCCTGGTTGGTGGAGCAAGTTCAGCCGGGAGTCTGGTGCTGCAGACCGTGGCGGGGCTGCTCGGGTTCGGGCTCGCCACCTGGCTCATCGGTATCAGGGCCCTTGGGCTCACCCTCCAGGACCTGCGCTGGAGGCCCATCCCCGGTGCGGCTCGCGGGTTTGGGGTGGGAAACCTGCTCGGGGCCGGGGCCGCAGGGGCCACGATCGGGCTGTCGCTCATGGTCGGCGGGGCCTCGTTTCTGAGCGACCAGGGTAATCTCGGCGGGTATGCCAGCCGGGTCGGGCTGACCCTGTTGCTGCTGATTCCGGCGGCGCTGCTCGAGGAACTGGCCTTCCGCGGTGTGGCCCAGGTGGTGCTGGCCCGGGCGATCGGACGGCTGGGGGCGATCCTGCTCCTGTCGCTCGGTTTTGCCGCGGCGCACCTGAGCAATCCCAATATCAGTCCGCTGGGCTTTGCCAACATCGCGCTGGCCGGGGTGCTGCTGGGCCTGGTGTTCTACGCTCCCGGCGGCATCTGGACCGCCTGGGGGGTGCACCTGGGCTGGAACTCCGCCCTGGCCGCGCTCGATGCCCCGGTCAGCGGCCTGCCCTTCCAGATTCCGCTGATCGACTACCTGCCGGGCGGGCCGGCGTGGCTCACCGGAGCGGAGTTCGGCCCGGAGGGCGGAATGCTGGCGACGCTGACGCTGGCCGGAGCCTCTGTGGTGGCGTTCCGGTGGAGCCGGAGGGAGTCGCCATGAACGTCGCGGTGATCGGCGCCGGCACCATGGGCAACGGTATCGCCCAGGTGTTCGCTATGCATCAGCATGCGGTAACCATGATCGACATCTCCGCTGAGGCGTTGCGCCGCGGCCGCGAGGCGATCGGCGCCAGCCTGGCCCGCCTGGCGAAGAAAGGGTCGCTGACTGCGGCGCAGGTCGATCCGATTCTCGCGAGAGTGGCGGTGGCGACGCTGGTCAGCGATGCCGCGGGGGCCGATCTGGTGGTGGAGGCGGCCACCGAGCGAGCCGAACTCAAGTTCAAGATCTTCGCCGAACTTGATGCCGCCTGCCGGCCCGGGGTCATCCTGGCCAGCAACACCAGCTCCATCTCGATCACGGAGATCGGCGCCCGAACCCGGCGGCCCGAGCTGGTGATCGGGATGCATTTCATGAACCCGGTGCCGGTGATGCAGCTGGTGGAGGTAATTCGGGGCCAGGCCACCAGCGACGCCACCACCCGCACGGTCATGGAGCTGGCGACCGCCCTCGGCAAGACCCCGGTGGAGGTCAACGACTATCCGGGCTTCGTGGCGAACCGGGTCCTCATGCCGATGATCAACGAGGCGATCTACTGCGTGATGGAAGGCGTGGCGACCCCGGAGGCGGTCGATACGGTCATGAAGCTCGGGATGGCGCACCCGATGGGACCGCTGATGCTGGCCGACCTGATCGGGCTCGACACCTGCCTGGCCATCATGGAGGTGCTGCACCGCGGTCTCGGGGACGACAAGTACCGGCCCTGCCCGCTGCTACGGCGCATGGTGGCGGCGGGGGAGCTGGGGCGGAAGACGGGGAAGGGGTTTTATCCATATTGAGGGAGTGGGGGATTGGGGGATTGAGGGATTGAGGGATTGAGGGATTGAGGGAGCTAGCGACGGCGGGTGTGGTGGAGTGCACAAGCGCGAAGCCGCCGTTCCAATCCCCCAATCCCAAACGGGAGCTTCATGGATCTCTTCAAGTCAATGGCGACCTACTCGCACGAGCAGCTGCTGCTCTGTCACGAGCCCTCGTGCGGATACTTCGGCATCATCGCCATTCACGACACCACGCTGGGGCCCGCCCTCGGAGGCACACGGTTCTGGCAGTACGGGTCGACCGAGGAGGCGGTGACCGACGCGCTGCGGCTGTCCCGGGGGATGAGTTACAAGTCGGCGGTGGCCGGGCTCAACCTGGGCGGGGGCAAGTCGGTGATCATCGGCGACAACCGGCGCACCGACCGGGAAGCGCTGTTCCGGGCCCACGGCCGGTTCATCGAGTCGCTCAAGGGCCGCTACATCACGGCCGAGGATGTCGGTACCAGCCCGACTGACATGGAGTACGTCCGCATGGAGACCAGCAGCGTGGCCGGCCTGCACGGGCGCTCCGGTGATCCGTCGCCGGTCACGGCGTACGGGGTCTACATGGGGATGAAGGCGAGTGCGAAGCGGCGCTGGGGCAGCGACAGCCTCGGGAACAAGAAGGTCCTGATTCAGGGATGCGGCAACGTGGCCCGCGCCCTGGCGGAACTGCTCCACGCCGAGGGGGCTCGGCTGGTGGTGACCGACATCGATCGGGAGAAGGTCAAGCGGGTGGTGGACGCCACCGGGGCGGAGACGGCGGCGCCGGACCAGATCTACGATGTCCCGGCCGACATCTATTCCCCCAATGCGCTGGGCGCGACCATCAACGACGACACCCTGAAACGGCTCAAGGTGGAGCTGATCGCGGGGGGAGCCAACAACCAGCTGGCCGAGGAGCGCCACGGCCGGCTGCTGGAAGAGCGGGGCCTGTTGTACGCGCCCGACTACGTGATCAACGGGGGCGGGGTGATCAACGTGTACGGCGAACTGATGGGCTGGGATCACGATCGGGCCAAGCGCAAGGCGGCTCAGATCTATGACACCCTGCTGAGCATCTATCAGACCGCGGAGCGGGAGAAGATTCCGACCTGCGAGGCCGCCGACCACGTGGCCGAGGCGCGGATCCGGGCGGTTGGGACCATCGCAGGGATCAGGGTGTAGGTTGGGGGCTGGTGTCAGGGCCCAGGGCCCTGATCCTGGCCTTTGATTTTTCTCCTGTATTTTCATACACTTCCCCATGTCCGAAGTCATTCCCATCGGAGCCGATCACGCGGGGTTCGCGCTCAAGGAGCGGCTGGTCCAGGAGCTCCGGGCGCTGGGGTACGAGCCGCTCGACCTGGGGACCCACTCCGCCGAGTCGACCGATTATCCCGATTTCGCCCACCCGGTGGCGGAGCGGGTGGAGCGTGGTGACGCGCGTCGGGGCGTGCTGTTGTGCGGCACCGGGCTGGGGATGGCCTACGCGGCGAATCGGCACCGCGGGGTGCGGGCCGCGGTGGCCTGGACTCCGGAGGTGGCTCGGCTGTCGCGGGCCCACAATGATGCCAATGTGCTGGTGCTGCCGGCCCGGTTCCTGACCGAAGCGGACGGGCTGGAGATACTCCGGACCTGGCTGGCGGAACCGTTCGAAGGCGGCCGGCACGCGCGCCGGGTCACCAAGATCGAACCCTGAAGGGAGCTGGGCATGTCGCTCGACCACAGCGCCTCGCTGCGCCAGGCCGACCCGGCGATCGCCGGACTGATCGACCGGGAGCTGCATCGGCAGCAGCACGGGCTGGAACTGATCGCCAGCGAGAACTTCGCCAGCCGCGCGGTCATCGATGCGATGGGTACCCCGCTCACCAACAAGTACGCCGAAGGGTACCCCGGCAAGCGGTACTACGGCGGCTGCGAAGTGGTGGATCTGGTCGAGCAGCTGGCCATCGACCGGGCCAAGCAGCTGTTCGGGGCCGACCACGCCAACGTGCAGCCGCATTCGGGGGCCCAGGCCAACTTCGCGGCGTTCATGGCGATCTCCAGGCCGGGCGACACCATCATGGGACTGGCACTGCCCCACGGCGGCCACCTGTCGCACGGGGCGGCGGTCAACCACAGCGGCACCATCTGGCGCTCGGTCCAGTACGGGGTCAATCCCGCGACCGGGCGCATTGACTACGATCAGGTGCGGGAGCAGGCCCGGAAGGAGCGCCCCCGGATCCTGATCGCCGGCGGCAGCGCCTATGCCCGGATCATCGACTTCGCCGCGATGCGCTCCATCGCGGACGAGGTCGGCGGCCTGCTGCTGGTGGACATGGCGCACTTCGCGGGCCTGGTCGCGGGCGGGGTCCATCCTTCGCCGGTGCCCCACGCCCAGGTGGTCACCAGCACCAGCCACAAGACCTTGCGGGGACCCCGCGCCGGCTTCATTCTCTGTATCCAGGAGCTGGCGGCGGCGGTCAACAAGTCGGTGTTCCCCGGCACCCAGGGAGGGCCGCTGGAGCACGTGATCGCCGCCAAGGCGGTGGCCTTCGGCGAGGCGCTCACCGCGGACTTCAAGCGCTATGCCCGCGAGGTGGTGGCCAACGCCAAGGCCCTGGCCGATTCGCTGATCGAATGCGGCTTCGCCATCGTGTCCGGCGGGACCGACACTCACCTCATGCTGGTGGACCTGCGGCCCAAGGGGCTGACCGGGAAGGAAGCCGAGGCGCTGCTGGGGCGGGCCGGCATCACGGTCAACAAGAACACCATTCCGGATGATCCGCAGTCCCCGTTCGTGACCAGCGGGATTCGGCTGGGGACGCCGGCGCTGACCACGCGCGGCATGGGCACCGCCGAGTTCCGCCGGATTGCCCGCCTGATCGATCAGGTGCTCACCCAGCGGGATGACGCCACCATCGCGCGGGTCCGAGGCCAGGTCGAGGAACTCACCAGCGGCTTTCCGCTGTACCGGCCCCGGCGTGCTTGATTAAGGGGCCATCGGGTCCTAGCTTCGTGCAGGACGCCACCTCTTCGCCGAACTATATGCACCAACTGCAATTCTCGACCGACGTCATGACGCGGCTTCAGGCCGATGCCGGACGCTACGACGAACGGGCCTTCCTGTTCGTTCTGGCGGCCATCGAGTATCTGCAGAGCCGGCTGGAGGTCCGCCGGCACGTGTCGGGGCCCGAACTGGCCTGGGGCTGCCGCGACCTGGCGGTGCGGCAGTTCGGACTGCTGGCCCCCCAGGTGCTGCGCTACTGGGGTCTGCACCGGACCGAGGACTTCGGCCGGATCGTGTTTACCCTGGTGCGGGCGGGCCTGCTCTCCACCCAGTCGCATGATCGCGAAACCGATTTTGCCGGCGTCTATGACTTCGACTCGGCCTTCGGGGAAGCCTACGTCTGGGAAGGGGTCGCGGCCCTCTGTGCCCGGGGGCTGGGGGAGGAGTAGAGATGGGCCGTCGCCCGTCAGCCAACGGCGACTTGCCCTTGCTTTCGTTCCTCATTCCGGGCGCAGCGAGGGATCTGCTCTCCCGGCTTCGGTTCCGTGGGTTATGGTCTGGAAAGACGGAGTAGATCCCTCGGGCTCCCTCGCTTCGCTCGGGGCTCCTGCTTTCGTTCCTCATCCCGAGCGCAGCGAGGGATCTACTCTCCCGGCTTCGGTTCCAAGGGTCATGGTCTGGAAAGACGAAGTAGATCCCTCGGGCTCCCTCGCTTCGCTCGGGGTTCCTGCTTTCGTTCCTCATCCCGAGCGCAGCGAGGGATCTACTTTCCCGGCTTCGGTTCCAAGGGCCATGGTCTGGAAAGACGGAGTAGATCCCTCGGGCTCCCTCGCTCCGCTCGGGGTCCCTCGGGATGAGGATCGGGGGAGAGACGCCCCAGAGCGTATCGCCCCCGCCCAATAGTTGATCGTCCCCCATGCCCATCCCGGTCCTTACTCCTGAACAGTCTGCCGCGTGGGACGCTCGTGCTGCGGCCGCCGGTATTCCCCTGGGCACACTCATGGAAACGGCGGGCCGCGCCGCGCTCCAGGTGCTGGCCAGCCGCCTGCCCGATCGCCTCTCCGGCGGGGTGCTGGTGGCAACCGGTGTCGGCAACAATGGTGGGGATGGTTGGGTGCTGGCGCGGGCGCTCAACCGGCTGGAGGTGCCGGTCTTCGTGGCTCCGGTCGGCGAACCGGGGAGCGAACTCAACCGCCAGATGTCGGAGTTGGCCCGGGCCGAGGGAGTCCGTGTGGTCGACCCCGAGGGTCCCTGGCCCCAGGTGGCGCTCGCCGTGGACGCGCTGCTTGGCACCGGCGCCCTGGGACCGCTGCGAACGCCCGTGCGGGCCCTGGTCGAACGACTCAACGACCTCGCCCTGCCGCTGGTGGCCATCGACGGGCCCAGCGGGGTGGATCTGGGAACCGGGACCAGCCATGGGCCTGCCATTCAGGCCACGCTCTCGATCACCTTTGGCGGTCTCCGCCGGGGTCACCTGCTGGCCCGGGACGAATGCGGCACCATCGTGGTGGTCGACATCGGACACCCGCCCCCGGATCCGGGCTGGCCGGTCCTGGTGGGCGAGAGCGAGGTGGCCCGCTGGCAGACCCGGCTCGCGGCCCGGGCCCACAAGGGCAGCCGCGGCCGGGTCATCGTGGTCGGTGGGGACGCCGGGATGACCGGGGCGCTCCGGATCGCGTGCCGCGCGGCCTTCGCAGCCGGCGCCGGCCTGGTGCATGCCGCCGCCCCCGCCGCGGTGATCGAGGCGATCCAGGCCGCCGAACCGGATGTACAGACCGTGGCCCAGGACTTCTCGGACGCGCCGACCACTGAGATCGAGACCCTGGTGCACCAGTGCGATGCGCTGGTACTGGGACCGGGGCTGGGAAAGGGCCCCGGGCGCCGACCGCTCATCATCGCTCTGGCGCTGCGGGCCCGGGCCGTGGTGCTGGATGCCGATGGTCTGAACGCCTTCCAGGGTGCCACCGACGACCTTC
>CALMOP010000022.1 GCA_937871775.1 uncultured Gemmatimonadota bacterium
TACCGCCGTACCGCCGTACCCCCGCTACCGCCCTACCGCCTTCCGCACCCTCGGATCATCCCGGACCTTCGCGTATCTCGGCTCGTAGCGGACCCGCAGCCGATTGCCCGGCTGGGCTGCGATGAATTGCAGCGCCGCCGCGACTGCGCCTTCCTGGTCGCCAAGGCGAAGGCAGCTGTCCATGAGCAGTGCAATGAGCTCGGGCCCCTCCCAGGCGTCCCGGGTGAGTGGCAGCAGCTCAATGGCCCGCCGCCCTTCCCGCATGGCGTCTTCCCGCCGGCCCAGCTCGGCATAGGCCTGGCCCAGATAGCCGTGATCCCAGGGCTCGGCGGGCCGGGACTTGAGCCGGCGCTCATACGCGGTGGCCGCGGAGTCCAGGCTGGCCCCCGGGTCCCGGTGCAGCAGCTCCTCGACCTGGGCCCGGGCCAGGTAGTATCCGGCGGTGTCGAATATCTCGGTCCGGAGCGGCGGAAACGGATCGACCACGGTGAGCTCGGCTGGGGGCAGCAGGGCGACCCACTGACGGACCATCACCGGCCGCTCGGCCAGCAACTGGGGCAGCCCGATCCGGGTGATGGACTGGCGAACTATCTCCGCAGCGGCAGCCAGGTCCCCTTGTAGGGTCAGGCCGTCGATCTGGTACCAGCGGGCCCAGTAGTCAGTCGGGTCGAGCGCAATCGCGCGTTCGGCGAATGCCGTGGCCTCCTCCGGGCGGCCCAGGCCATTCAGGGTCTCCGCCAGGTCGGAGACGAGCACCTGCGATTGAGGGTCAAGCTCCGCCGCGCGGCGCTGACTGACGAGCGCCTCCTCGAAATGTCCCGAGCGCCGCAGCACGTAGCCGATCCAGGAGTAGTATTCGGGCCGGCCGGGATCCGCCTCCAGCGCCGCCCGGAATTCCCGCAGTGCGTTCGAGAAATCGAGCTGGGCGTGATAGAAATAGACGCCCCGGGCGAAGTGGATGGCCGGAGCGTCGGGGGCCAGGGCCTCGGCGCGGTCCCCTGCCGCGCGGGCCAGCGCCAGCCGATGCTCCGAGCGGTCGCCGAAGAACCAGTACTGCTCGGTGTGCGCGTGGGAGAGGCGGGCCCAGGCCTCAGCGAACTTCGGATCGAGATCCACGGCCCGCTGCAGCAGCTCCGCCGCATCCCGGAAGTCGGAGACCTTGTTGCCTCGCGCCAGGATCTGGGCCCTGAGGAAGAGGTCGTAGGCCGCCGCGTTGGTCGTTGGTCGGGCCGCAAGCCGAGTCTGCTCGGTGGCGGCGACCGTCGCCCCCATCTGATGCGCCACCCCCTGGGCGATCTCGCTCTGCACCCGGAAGTAGTCGTCGGTCGAGTCAGCCTGGAACGACTCGCTCCAGACTGCCGCCTCGGTGGCGGCGCGCAGCAGCTCCGCACTGATCCGCAGGTGCCGCGCCGCCGCCGCGCCTTCGCTCCCGATGCGGAGTGCCAGGATGTAGTCGGCGTTGAGCTGCTGGCCGATCACCCGGGGCGACAGCTCGGTCTGACGGTAGCGCTCGGCGCTGGTCCGGCCGATGACCTCGATCCCCGACAGCCCGACCAGCCGGTTGTTCACTTCTTCGGCGATCCCTTCGGCCACGTAGGCCTGATCCTGCGGGCCGAGGTTCCGCGGCGGCAGCACCACGACCCGGGGTTTTCCGGCCGCGTGGGTGGTTCGTCCAGCGAACCAGGCCCCGGCCGCGATGAGCAGGAACAGCAGGACCGCCCCGCCCCACACCAGAGTTCGCCGGCGCGCAGGGCTGGTCCCCACCGACTTGAACGGCTGGGTGTCGGTGGGCGTCATTCCGGCACTGGGCGTTGCCAGCGGCTCCAGCTGAGCGAGCAGATCCCCGGCCGACTGCCAGCGGTCGGCCGGGCGCTTGGCGAGGCACCGCATCAGCACCTGGGTGAGCGCCGGGGGCAACCCCGGCCGATGGCGGTCCACCGGATCGGGTGCCTGGGTGACATGCGCCGCCAGCACCTCCTGCGGGGTCCGGCCGACGAAGGGCGGCCGCCCGGTGAGCAGTTCGTAGCCCAGCACCCCGATGGCGTAGATGTCGACCCGGTGATCGAGGTGGGGATCGGCGGCGGCCTGCTCCGGGGCCATGTAGGCGGGGGTGCCCAGCGCGACCCCGACGGTGGTGAGGGAATTGCGCCCGGTCGCTTCGCTGACGGCCTTGGCGACTCCGAAGTCCGTCACCAGGGCATGGCGCCCCGAGAGCAGGATGTTGTCGGGCTTGATGTCGCGGTGCACCACGCCGTGGGCGTGGGCGCAGGCCAGGGCGTCCGCCACCTCGATCAGGATCCTGAGGGCGTCGTGGACCGGCAGCTCCCCGACCCGGGCGACGCGTTCGCGGAGCGACTCTCCCTCCACGTAGGGCATGACATAATAAAGGAAGCCGTCGGCTTCCCCGGAGTCGTGCAGCGGGAGGATGTGGGGGTGCTGCAGTCGGGCCGCTACCTCGATCTCGCGGGCAAAGCGCTCCGGCCCCATGGCGGCGGCCAGCTCGGGCCGCAGCACCTTGAGCGCCACCTTCCGGTGATGCTTGAGATCCTCGGCGAGG
>CALMOP010000023.1 GCA_937871775.1 uncultured Gemmatimonadota bacterium
CCGTCCTTGAACGGCAGCATGTCCGCGGTCGGCGATCGGGTTCCTTCAGGAAAAATGATCACCGACACCCGCTGGGCCAGGATCTCTCGACAGCGCTTCATCGCTCGCACCGCGCTGCGGGCGGTTCCCCGTTCGACCGGGACGTCACCAGCCAACCACATGTCCCAGCCGAGGACCGGGATTCGCAGGATCTCCACCTTGCTGAGCCATTTCATCTCCCACGGCAGATGGCTGATCAACAGGATGTCGACGAACGACTCGTGATTGGATACCACGACGTAGGGGAGCCGGGGATTCACCGGAAGGGTGCCCGAGACCCGGAATCGCCACAGCGGATTCAGGGTTACCATGACGACCGCGACCTTGCGGAACAGGAGCCCGGTCCAGTAGTGGGCGGGGTCCACGGGGTAGGTTACGACCCTTACCACCGCGAGCAGCGGCAACCAGAGCAGCAGGCAGCCGCCCAGCACCAGCCAACTCCAGGCCGATACCAACCCCACATACCAGGACCTGAACACGGTGGTCAGCTCAGGCCTCCTCCGGCACATGGTCATCCCAGATGGCGAGCACATTGCCGTCCGGGTCGGCGACCATCGCCATGAGCCCGAAGGGCTGCCGGGTAGGGCCGGCGAGGAACCGCACACCCCGGTCATGGAGCCGGGCGCAATAATCCAGAATGCCCTCCACCCTGAGGGTCAGGCCGGTATGGCGGCCAACCATGGATCGGGCATCAGGATGGAGCGCCGGATGGACTCCGAGGTGAGGCGGTTCCTCGAGGAACTCGGCCCCAAATGAGCCTTCCCGCACCAGTGTGAGTTGCAGGTCGTCCCGGTAGAATTTCTTGGCTCGGTCGATGTCGGTCACGAAAATAGCGATGGAATGCAGAGTCGGCATGCAGCTATGCTCCAAGGGCCCCGGAGGGCTATTCCGGTGATCCGGGCCCCACCAGCGTGCGCCAGGCGGCCCTCCAGTTGCGACGCATACGCTCCAGGCCAGGCCGCGCCAGGGCCGTGTCGCCGAAGAGCTCGGTAAACGCCGGCTGGTCGAGCCGTTCAAAATACTCGGGGTCGGCCCCGGAAAGAGTCGCCCGGGGGTGGTAGGGCCTGATGGCGGTGTCCTCGGCAAAGCGCTGGTTCCAGGGGCAGACCTCGTTGCAGATGTCGCAGCCGAACGCCCAACCCTCGAATGCAGCCGCCAGATCCGCCGGGATGTCGCCGCGGCTCTCGATGGTGAGATATGAAATACAGCGGGTTGCATTCAAGACTCGCGGTTCGACAAAGGCCTGGGTTGGACAGGCGTCGAGACATCGGGTGCAACTGCCGCAATGGTCGGTCTCGAAGGCCTGGTCCAGATCCAGCTCCAGGTCGGTGAGGACCACCCCGATGAAGAACCAGGATCCAATCCCGGGCCTGAGAAGCATGGTGTTCTTGCCGATCCAACCGAGCCCCGCTCGCTGAGCCAGCTCCCGCTCCGCAACCGGTCCAGTGTCCACGTAAGTGCGGGCGACTCCGGCGCCATTCTGGCGCAGGAACGTTGCCAGAGTCTCCAGTCGGTCCAGCATCACTGGGTGATAATCCCCGCCCCGGGCGTACCTGGCCACACTGGGTCCGGGCGATGCGGTCGACGCGAGCCCGATGTCACCGCTGCCCTGATAGTAGTAGTTATCCAGTACAACTACGGCACGTCGCGCCGCTTGCTCGGCTAATTGGGGGTGTTTGCGCTTTCGGGCCTGGCGGTGGAGGTAACGCATGTTTCCCGCGTGACCCACGCGCAGCCATCGGTCCAGGGCGTCGGCATGAGGCAGCGGGTCCAGCGAGGTGACCCCGCAGGCAATGAACCCCAGGCGCTCGGCTTCGTCCAGGAGCGCGGCGCCGTTGAGCGTCACGAAGCTCGACCAGGGCCCGCGTCGGCTGACCGGTGCTCCCCGGTGTTACCGGTGATCCCGGTGCGTCGGGCTCCGGCGTTCCAGGGCCAGGTGATGAGCCGGGCGCCTCGCTGATACGTGAAGTAGGACCAAGCCCACTCCAGCATCACCATCACCCGGTTACGGAACCCGATCAGGAAGAAGATGTGCACAAAGATCCAGACCAGCCACGCCGCGAAGCCTCCGAACTGGAGCCGCCAGATATCCGCAACGGCGTGGCCGCGTCCGATCACAGCCAGCTGCCCCTTGTCCCAGTAGGTGAACGGCCGGCGGGGCCGTCGCTCCAGATCTCCGGCGATGGCGCGCGCGGCGTATTGACCCATCTGGATGGCCACCGGGCAGATTCCCGGAAGATGGCCGTAGCGGTGATCAGGGAAGGCGGCGACATCGCCGAGGACGAAGACCTCGGGATGGCCCGGCACGGTGCAGTCGGGCTCGACGATGACGCGGCCGGCAGGGTCAAGGGGTACCCCAAGGCTTCGAGTCAGGGGCCCGGCCATGTTGCCGGCGGCCCAGACCACGGTCTGGGTCGGGATGGTCCAGCCGCCGGCGGCGACCGACCCGGGCCGGATGTCGCTGACCATGGTCTCCTCGCGGACCTCGACCCCGAGCCGACGCAGTTCACGCTTGGCGCGTTCGGACAGTTCCTTCGGATAGCTGGGGAGAATACGGAGGCCGCCCTCAAGCAACATCACGGTGGCCTCCCGCGGATCGATGCGGCGAAAATCGCGGCGCAGCGCGTAGCGTCGGATCTCGGCGAGGGCGCCGGCGACCTCAACCCCGGTGGGACCACCCCCGACCACTACGAAGGTGAGATGGGCGTGCCGCTTCGCCGGGTCGCGCTCGCGTTCGGCGCGCTCGAAGGAGAGCAGCACCCGACGGCGAATCTCCTCCGCGTCCTCGAGGTTCTTGAGGCCTGGCGCCAGCGGCTCCCAGTCATTGTGCCCGAAGTAGGAATGTCGGGTCCCGACTGCGATCACGAGATAGTCGTAGTCAATAACACTACCATCGGCCAGTCGTAGCTTCTGGTCGGCCGGCCTGATCGAGACCGCCTCCCCCATGATGACCTCGGCATTCTTCTGCCGGCTCAGGATGGAGCGGATCGGAGACGCGATGTCGTTTGGGGCCAGGGCGGCCGTCGCGACCTGGTAGAGCATGGGCTGAAACAGGTGGTGATTCTGGCGATCCAGCAGGGTGACGTCGACTGGCTGGTCCTCCAGGCCGCGGGCCAGGTAGAGACCGGCGAAGCCGCCCCCCACGATGACCACTCGCGGCCTAGTCACGGAGCAGCCTCCGCCGCCAGCGGGCGAAGCGGAGGACATCGGCCAGCGGGGGAACCGAGAGCTCCTCTCCGTAGGCCGTGTGCAGCCGCCACTCGAGGTAGACTCGGTCGGGGAACGGCAGGAATGGGGGCTGTCGCCACCAACCGCGGCGTCGGAACGCCCAGGCCATGGAGAGCAGATCCACGGCGCGGCGGGGGTCCAGGAGGGCCCGCAGGGTCAGCTGCGCGACCAGTCCCGGGATGGTCTTCGGGTCGGCCATGGGCCGAAGATAACACTGTATATTCTCACCTCCATGACCGCCACCGAAGCGGCTCTCGGCCGCTGGCGGGACGACTTCCCCGTGTTCCGCAGCTCCGTCTACCTCAACAGCTGCTCCCTGGGTGCGCTTTCCCGGCGCACCCGGGCGGCCGTGGTGGAGGTACTCGACCTCTGGGAACAACGGGGCGCCGCCGCCTGGTACGACACCTGGCTGCCGGCGGCCGAGCGGCTGCGCCAGGGGTACGCCAGGGTCATCGGGGCCGAGGCGGAAACCATCTCGTTGCACGCTTCGATCTCGCAGGGGCTTTCGGTGGTCTCGGAGTCGCTGGACTACAGCCAGCGGCCGCGGGTGGTGACCACCAGTCTCGACTTTCCCACCCTGGCGTATCAGTGGCTTGCCAAGGCAGGACATGGGGTGGAAGTGGAGGTGGTGGAGAGCCCGGACGGCATCAGTGTGCCATTGGAACGGCTGGCGCGAGCGATCGATGGCCGCACCGCACTCGTCGCCACCAGCCACGTGTTCTTCAGCAGCGGAGCCATCCAGGACATCCCGGCGATCGCCGCGCTGGCCCATGCTCAGGGTGCCCTGCTCCTGGTGGATGGCTACCAGGCCGCTGGCCAGATTGCGGTCGACATCCAGCAGCTGCAGGCAGACTTCTACCTTTCGGGAGGTCTCAAGTGGCTGCTTGGCGGGCAATCGTGCGCGGCGGGCCTGGTGGCGGCGGAAATGGCGGCGCGCGGC
>CALMOP010000024.1 GCA_937871775.1 uncultured Gemmatimonadota bacterium
CGAGCCGATGAAGTCGAAGTCGGCCCACTGGTCGAGTGTGCCGGGAAGCTGGTAGCCATTGCGCACCGCCTCGTCGGTGATCGATGAGCCGGGGTAGGGCTTGAAGTAGAAGATGGGTGTCTGGAAGGTCGGGCTGAGCGCGCGCAGGCGCTTCGCCACCTCGAGCGACTCATGTACGCTCGCGTCGGTCTCGCTCGGGAAGCCGACGATGAACGGGAAGACCACCGCCACCCCGTGGCGAAGACACTTGTCGGCGCTGATGAACACCTGCTCCAGCTTGATGTCCTTCTTCATCCAGTCCAGCATCTGCTGCGACCCCGACTCGACCCCGACGATCACTCGCCGCAGGCCGGAGCGCTTGCACTTCGCCATCACCTCCTCGGGCAGGCGGTCGCCCTGGTCGGCCCGCATGGTGGCGGCCCAGGTAATGGGCAGCTTGCGGCGGATGAACTCGTCGGCGATTGCCTCGACCCGCTCGGTCCGCGTGAAGAAGGTCTCGTCCTGAAACGAGAGGTCGTCGAAGCGGTAGCGCTGCCAGAGCGCCTCGACCTCCTCGCCTACCCGCGCCGGGTCGAACCCGACCCACTTGCGCCCATACACGAAGGGGTCGGCGCAGAAGGCGCAGCGGAAGTGGCAACCCTGCGAGGAAATGTAGTCGAGCTGGAGCTTGCCTTTCAGGGTGTAGTAGCGCTCCACCGGCAGCAGGCCGTAGTCGTGGACGCGGAAGTCGTTGACGTTGCGCAGCGGGCGTGGTTGGTTGGCGCGCGCCTGGCCATCGGCGGCTCGGTAGGTGCAACCCAGGCAACCCTCGAGTGAGTCGCCGCGCTCCAGCCGGTCGAGGATCTCGCGGAGCGTCTCCTCACCCTGCGCCTGGACGGTGATGTCGACACTCGGCTCCTCCAGGCAATCCACGCCAAACATCGACGGGTGCCAGCCGCCCCAAATCACCGGCAGGTCGGGTCGCCGCGACTTGGCAGCGCGCGAGATGTGCACCGCGTCGCGGATCGGATCCCCGGTGAGTACGCTGATGCCGAGGCAGATCGCATCGTCGAGATGCGCGAGCACGGCCCGCACCGGGTCGTCCTCCAGCCGCCCGTCGACGATCACCACCTCGTAGCGCGCCGGGTCGAGGTCGGAGCCGACCGCGAGCAGGCCCAGCGGCATGGTGAAAAAGACCGCCCGAGGGTTATACAGGACCACCTTGGAGCGTGGACCGGCCCCCGGCAGCGGTAGCGTCGTGTGAGGCGGCATCTCCTGCGGCATCAGCCCTGTCCCCGGTCGGCGTCCGTCATTGGTCGCGCAGCGACAAGGTACACACACACTTGCGGCAGATCGCGTCGCGCCGGGTGTCCAGACCCTGGCGCCAGGCGATCGCATCAGGCGAGTTGAGCAACTCGGTCAGGCTGCCGGCCTGGTAGATATTGCCGAGCGGCGGCTGGAAGAAGCACGGTCGCACCGTGCCGTCGGACTCGATGACGGTCGAGACCCAGGGCGCGTTGCAGTCGTTGGGGTGAAAATCGACCTGGCCGAGCAGCGCGGCATAGTACTGGTGCAGGCGGCGGCGCAGCGTGGCCACCGGCTCGGCGATGAAGCCACTGGCGAAATCTGCGGCGCACTCACGCTCCAGCTGGTCGATCTCGACGGCCAGCAGCGGCAAATCACCGGGTGTCAGGGCGACCTGCTGGGTCCGTTCTTCGCTCCATCCGCCGGGGCGGTTGAACGCCTCGCTGCTCACATCGGCTGCCAGGAAGCTGATGCGGTCCAGGCTCAGCGCGTGGGCAGCGGCAACGGTGCCGCGCAGCTGGTCGTAGTTGCTCCGCTGGACGGTGCAGCGGGCACTCAGGCTCACGCCCCCGTCGGCCGCCTTGACGGCCGCCACCCCCTCGGCCAGCTGCTCATAGGCCCGGGGGATGTTGCGGATCCGGTTGTGGATCGGCTGCGGCCCGTCCAGGCTGACCACCACATCGTCGCAGTAACGGACCAGGTCCGCAGCGTGGCGGCGCAGCAGAAGGCCGGTGCTCAGGATCGTGATGCCGATGCCCGCGGCGCGCAGGTGGTCGCACAGCTCCCAGAGGTGCGAGTGCATGAGCGCCTCGCCGCCGCTGAGCACGACGCGCTTCACCCCCAGCCCGCGCCACTCCTCCAGCCAGCGGGCGACGTCCGCGCCGGCCAGCTCGGTGCTGGTCCGGGCGCGCCAGATGTCGCACATCAGGCAGCGGCAGTTGCAGCGGCTGTGCGGGAACAGGATCAGGATCGGCAGCCGCGTGATCGGGTCCTCTCGCGGCAGCGGTGGCGGCAGCGACTCCTGCCCATCAGGCGCCGGCTGCGGTTGTAGTCTGGTCATGGCCTCAGGCAGTCAGGAGCACTGACGCGGTCGCTATAGCCCACTAACTCATCACGCACCACACATCACGCATCACTCTCAGCTCAGGGGTGTCCTGGGGTCCGGTGAGCCGTGATCCGCCGAACCGGTCAGGAAGTATGGGGCCGAGAGGGTCCGTGGAGCAAACCGGACGAATCATGCTCCCCCGGATGCGGTGGCGCGACCCCTTGCGCTGAGGAATCGCCAGATGAGGCGGAGGACGCTTCGATAGACCCGGGGGTCGAGCGGTGTGCGGCGGATGGCGACGGCGAGCGCATCGAGCGCCTTGCGCCACTCTCGTCGAGTCACCCATTTGTTGGCCGCCCACACGGCGTAGTACCCTTCGCGCCGCTGTGCTTTGGAGCGGAGCTCCGCGTCGGTGGTCGTGAGGGCGAAGCTCCGGTAGGCCGCCATGAAGCCCTGATCCACCTCGGGGCGATCATGGCTGAAGCTGCGATGGAGCCGAATGACGGTGAGCGGCTCGTCGACCAGGCCGCAGGGAGCGCGGCTCGAGAGGCGCAGCCAGAGATCGTAGTCCTCGGCCCATCGGCGAGACTCATCGAAGCCACCCACGGCTTTCAGCAGTGAGGTCCGAACCATTACTGTAGGGAGCGCGATGGTCGCGTCACCATCCAGGATCTGCCGAACGATCCAGCCCGCCCATGGCTCCCATGGCTTGAAGCGAGCGTTTGCCAGGGGTATGCCGATCGCGTCCATCAGGGACCTCCCAGTGTAGCTCCACTGCAGGTCCTCGCTTGTGGCATGGAGCGCGAGCTGCCGCACCAGCTTCTCGGGCCGCCACCGATCGTCCGAATCGAGGAACGCGATCCATTCAGCGCGGGCCTGCGCCACCCCGAGGTTGCGAAGCACTGCCGGGTGCCCGATGTGCGGCTGACGTAGCGTGCTGATGCGTGCGTCCTCGAGGGAATCGACCCAGTCGGCGGAGCCGTCGGTCGAGCCATCGTCGACGACGATGAGTTCCCACTTGGTCACGGTCTGGGCGCGAATGGACTCGATCGCCTCCATCAGGTAGGCGAGCCGCTGGTAGGTCGGCAGGATGATGGAGACCACGGGATGGGTGGAAATCGACGGCTCGCTCAACCGCGCCACCTGTGGTGAACCGGTGCCGAGAGCAGCAGGAGAGAGTCCGGCCTCCGCCAGCGCGCCCCCGAGCCCGCGACGGGAACAACCGGCGGTGGGAACTGTGCCCGGTGGAGATTGGGGGTCACTGAACAATCGGGGCGCCGGGATTCGAACCCGGGACCTCCTGCTCCCAAAGCAGGCGCGCTACCGGACTGCGCTACGCCCCGGATACCGGGATGCCGGAACTTAGATGGCAACCGACCCCGCACCAAGCTTCGACCTCCGGGAGACCCGGCTCAGGCGGTAGAACCAAGCGCCTCGACCAGCCCCTGCAGCGCCCGGCCGCGGTGGCTCACAGCGGCCTTCTCGGTTTCGGTCGCCTCGCCGAAGGTCTTCGCCAGATCCCCACTCCAGAACAGCGGATCGTAGCCAAATCCGCCGTCGCCCTGGGGCTGGTCCAGGATGCGCCCGGCACAGGCTCCCTCGAAGACCTCGGGTACGGCGCCGTCGCGGCGGAGCAGCACCAGCACGCAGCGATACCGCGCCGAGCGTTTGGAGGCCGGGGCTCCCCGCAACCGCCGCAGCAGCTCGGCATTGTTGGCGAGATCGACGTCGTGGGGCGACCCGGTGGCGCTGGCCCACCGCTTGGAGCGGACCCCGGGCATCCCGCCCAGCGAAAGGACCTCGAGCCCCGAGTCGTCGGCCACGGTGGGCAGCCCGGTCTTGCGCTGGAAATACTCGGCCTTGGTGCGGGCATTGGTCTCGAAGCTGTCGGCGACTTCCAGCCCCGCTTCCGCCGCACTCTCCGGCACCCCGACCTCATCGGGAAAGACCACCTCGTGTCCGGCTGCCTCGAGGATGCCGCGGGCCTCCCGCTGCTTGCCGTGGCTGCGGGTCGCGAACAGCAGTCTCATCCCGCCAGGGCCCGCCGCTGGATCTCGAACAGCTGTCGGATGCCCCCGTCGGCCAGCCCCAGCAGGCGGTCCAGCTCGGCGCGCGCGAACGTGGCGTGTTCCCCGGTGCCCTGCACCTCGACGTAGCGGTCCGGATGAACCATGACCACGTTGGCGTCGACCCCGGCGTCACGATCTTCCAGGTAGGCGAGATCCAGGCGGGGTTCTCCCTCCACCACCCCGACCGATACCGCGGCCACCAGCTCGCCAAACGGATTCGCGATGCCGGCGCGAGCGGCCAGCCAGGCGCAGGCGTCGGACAGGGCCACGCAGCCGCCGGTAATACTGGCCGTTCGGGTGCCGCCATCTGCCGTCAGCACATCACAATCGACCTTGATGGTCCAGTCGCCGAATTTCAGAGTGCGCATCGCGGCGCGAAGCGAGCGGCCAATGAGCCGCTGGATCTCCAGGGTTCGCCCGCCCGCGCCGCGGCGTTCGCGGTCGGTGCGCTCGGTGGTGGCCCGCGGGAGCATGGCATACTCGGCGGTCACCCAGCCCTCGCCGGTACCTCTCTTCCACCCCGGGGCCCCGCTTTCGACCGAGGCGGTACAGTGTACCAGGGTGCCACCCATCCGGATGAGACAGGAGCCTTCGGCGTAGGGATTGACCTTGCGCTCCAGTACCACGGGGCGCAACTGATCGGCGACGCGACCATCAGGACGGGGCACGGAGTCGCTCCACAATGCTGGTGGTCGAAAAGCCATGCACCAGCTCGACGTGCCGAACCCGGCCGCCCCGGGCCTCGACCACATCGGCCCCGACCGTGGTGGCCCGGCTGTAGTCACCACCCTTCACCAGCACATCCGGCTCGAGTGTCTGGATCAGCTCCAGCGGCGTGTCCTCGTCGAACAGCACCACACAGTTCACGGCTTCGAACGCGGCGACCACGCGGGCCCGGGCCTGCTCCGAGATAATCGGGCGATCGGGCCCCTTCCCCATCCGCCGGACCGACGCATCCGTGTTCACCCCGACCACCAACCCATCCCCCTCGTTGCGGGCCGCTTCGAGCAGCACCACGTGCCCGGGGTGCAGCAGGTCGAACACGCCATTGGTGAACACTACCTTGCCGGGGTGCGCGGCTCGCCAGGTGGCGGCCTGCCGCCGATCGCGAATCTTGGTGCGGGTATCCAGTGTCATTCGATGCTTCCTCCCCGCCTCGAGGTCCCGGGAACCGGTCTGCGCGCCGCCGCGACTGGGCCGCCGTCAACAACGGACTCGCTGTACCACGCCATCGTCGTCTCATGGTGATGCACCGGCCGCGGGATGGGCCGCCCGAGTGCGGTCGTGCGTATGGCGCCCAGATTCAGCAGCGGGCCGGCGGGGCGGGAGCCTGGGGACGCGAGGTCGGCGGCGGCCGGCGGCGACAGCTCGGCCGGTGGCTGCTCCCGCCTCCGGTCAAAGAGGTTCCTCGGCCATGGGGGTAAACAGGAACGAGTGCACGACCAGGAACGCCGACACCGTTTCGTGATATTCCGTGGAGATCACGATCTTGCGCGGCGTGCCTGAGCGGGTGATCTGGAACTTCTTGGCCTCGACCGGGGGGATCTGGAGCTCATCGACCTTCTGCTCCAGCCGCCGGCGGATGACCCCGTCGCTCAGGGTCGGGGCCAATCGGGCGGACACCCGCATCTCATCCAGCAGTTGGTAGTAGCGCAGCCACGGCCCTCCAAAATGGATGCCGTAGTAAATGGCCACCGCCAGCACGACCAGGGACACCAGACACCCCGACGTGCTGGTCCCCCGCCGGTTCCGGTTCACCATTGGGACTGCGCCCCATCGACGATATTGGTCACCAGTTTGCTCAGTGCTCGTCCCCGTCCCTGAGCCTCGGTCTCACGGCCCGGCTCATAGTCGCCCTCCAGGGTCATCCCGCCGCGCTGCCACAGAGACTTGCCGCTCTTGTCCACGATTTCAACGGTTACGGTCATCTGGACCAGCCGCCGCGTCACCGTGACCTGGCTGTTGCTCGCGCCGGAGAACGCAACGGGCACGTCTGGATCATAGCGACTTATGGTGCCCCGCACGATGGCGTCGGCGGAGGCCTCCCCCGCCTGACGCAGTCCCAACCGGCCCTGCACCGCGGCCCGCACTGAATCCGATACCTCCTGGGTCAGGGTCGGTTCCGCGGTCAGATTGTCGAATGGCAGAATAGCCACCGTCTTGATTTCATGGGGAAAGCCCCCGCCGGTGAAGCTGTAGAGGCAACCAACGAGCCCCAGGGCGCTAAGGCTCAGCAGGCGGCGCCCAGGTCGCCTGCGGGAAGGAATCGGTCGGGACGGTGGCGTAGAACGAAATCTCCAGTTTGGAGGGTACCCGAGGCACCGTGAGCTTCGCCTTGAGCGGAGTGCCGTCCTCCCGCGAACGCAGCTCGGTCCGGCCCAGAATCTGCCCGTCGCGGCGCACCTCGGCGTACAACACTGGCGGACTGGCACTCACCCTAAGATAGCTGACCGTGTCCCCGTCCCGGATATAGCGCCAGGCGGTCCGGTCCTCGGATTCGAGACCGGCCAGCCGGTCGCCCGGCCGGGGGGCCTGCGCCACGCCCAACACTGCCCAGAGGAGCGCGGCTCCGGGGACCAGATCGTCCAGGGAGCGCTTCGGCACGACCCACAGCGCGGAGTCCCCCACCACCATGGCCGAGCCCTTCCCGATCCCCAGGGAGCCCGCAAAGTCGATCCGGAGGCTGTCGCCGAGGGTGATGCGGACGCTGCCGCGGCCGCCTTTGCTGGCCTGTTCGTCCTGATACAGCCAGGTGAACCGGTGCAGCACGGCGCGCTGGGGGGTGGTCCGGGCAACCCACTGGGCCACCTGCTCCGGCGTTGCGGCACTCAGTCCGGTGGACAGTGGCGGAGCAGCCGGAGGGTGGCATCCCAACGCGCCGCCAAGAACGTAGGCCAGGCCAACTGGCCAGTCAAGCCGAACACGTTGTGGCATCAGTAGTTATATCCGAAGAAGAAGGCCAGGAACCCGGCCGTCTTCTTCTCAGATGGCAGCCCGTAGCCGCGGAAATCGGAGTCGCTGAAGCGGCGGCCCCAGTCCAATCGGAGCACCAGGCCCGGGACCAGGGGCCAGCGGAAGCTCACCCCATAGCTGCCCAGGATGGCGTGAGGGCCGGTGCCGGGCTCGGTGGCCTGCCCCACGTCCCCGAAGAAGGCTCCCTGAACCTCCGGGAACCGGGCCGCCCCCACCGGGGTGCCCAGGGTAAAGTAATCGAGCAGTGGGAACCGGAGCTCGCCGTTGAACATCCAGGCCTGTGATCCCAGCAGGTAGCCATAGTCCGGATACCCCCGCAATCCCAGGGTGCCGCCAATGTTCACCCGCCCCGGGCGGTCGCCCCCGCTGTAGAAGCCGAACCCACGGACCGCGAAGGCGGACTTCCGTCCCAGCCGCAGGTACTGGCGGGCGTCAAGGGCACTGGTGTAGCTGTCGAATCGGGCATTGCTGATGTCGCTGGACACACCCGTGGTCATGGCGAGAAAGTGGCCGGCAATGGGGCCGGTGGCGGTCCACAGGGCATTGTCGTGGATGTAGGCGATCGACTGGTCGGTGATCCAGCCCTTGCGGACCGGATCATCGACGGGGAGGGCGAAATCGACCCGGTCGGAGTATGCTACCGAGGCCCGCCCTTCGACCCGAGCAAACCGGGACAGCGGATAGCGCAGCAGCCCGAAGACGCCCGTGGTGTTCTCGGTGTAGGAGGGAACGAAGTCCCCCTCGTACTGGTTCCCCTTGAAGTGGTAGGCCCCCACGCCCCAGTTGAGGCGGCGGGTCTGGTTCAGGTATAGTCCCAGCATGCTCGCGTTGGCAAAGAGGCTCTGGAAGTCACCGCTCTGGTAGGTCGTGAAGGTGAAGTAGAGGAGGTTGTCGCTGAGTAGATCGCTGATCAGCACGGTGGCCCCTTGTCCGGTGCCGACCCGGGGCGCATAGGCGATGCCGCCGGTGGCGAAATCGAGCCCGTACCTGCGACGATAGGGCTGGTCCCGGGAGTGCACCAGGGCTCCGGTTTCGCCGGTCGGCCAGGTCCAGCGGCTGTGGGGCGGTGGAGTAGCCGTGGTGAACTGCTCCTGTTCCGTCAGGGAATCGAGGGGATAGAGGTACACGCCCAGACTCAGCCCGTCGAATCCGGTGACCAGGAGGGCGTTGCGCTCGCCGGCCGGAGCGGCATCGAAGGCGCCAGTCCACGCCGAGGTCTCCCGATGCCCGGTTCCCAGGGTGTCAATCGAGAAGACATTGAGGACCCCGTCCCGACTGGAGCTGAAGAGGATCCGGTCGGGGCCTACCCAGCGGGGGGTCTCGTCAATCCAGTCGCCGTAGGTCAACTGCCTGATCTCCCGGGTCTCGAGGTCGAGCAGGAACAGGTTGACGGCATCGTGCAGGCCGTTGGCGGTTCGGTCGGACGCGAACACCACCCGGCGGCCGTCGGGACTCGGCGACGGGTCGAGATCCTGGTAGATGTCCTCGGTCAGATGCTCCAGCGTTCCCGCCGGTAATCGGACCCGGTACAGATCCGACACCCCGTTCTCCCCGAGGGCACTGAGAATCACGGAGTGTCCGTCTGCGTCCCACACCGGTGACAGCAGCGAGACCAGTCCTGGAAACTGGTACCGGCCCACCACCCGGTTCCGGACGAGGTCGTAAACGATCAGGGCGTCCCGGTCCTGGTATCGCGAGCTCAGCAGCAGCAGCCCCGGGCGGGAGCCGTCGATGCGGGAATCGAAGGGGTGCACATTCTCGAACTCGACCGTCCGGCCCGCGGTGAAGATGGTTCGTTGCCCGCCCCCGTCGAGACGCTGCTGTTCGATGCGGATCGTGCCGTCACCCCCGGTGGCATAGAGGGCGCTGCCGCCGCCGGAGTCGGGGATGAAACTGGGCTTCAAGGCGGCCCCGGCGAGGCGCCGGGCCACTGCCGGGAGGGAGGTGTGGCCGGCGATCACGGGGTAGTAGGCCCGGCGCATGGCGACCTGGAATGCCTCATTCAACTGCTCCAGGGATCGTCCGTATACCCCGGCGATAGCCGCTTCGAAAGTGTCGTAGTTCCACAGGGAGCGGTAGAAGGACGCGACCCGCCAGTCGCCGTAGGTGTCCGCCAGCCAACGGTGAATCCGCCCACCCAGCGGATACACGATGCCCCCGGAGACCCAGGTCAGCGTTTGCAGCGGCGGCAGGCCACCTCCGAGTATCAGGTCCCGCAGGATCATTTCGTCCCGCGGGTCCTCGCCGCCGGACCAGAGTTCCGCCAGCCCCTCGGTCCACCACAGCGGCAACGATTGCACCCCGGCTCGCGGGGAGCGGCCGAAGCGATCCACCATCAGGCTGATCTGGAACACGTGGACCATTTCGTGCCGCAGCGTGTGCCGGAACTCGGCCATGTTGCCCCGGAACGGGAGGGTCACCCGGCGTTTCAGGTAGTCGGTGACCCCGAGCAGTCCTTCGGGGGGGGTGAACGGCAGGATGTTGGTCTGCTCGAAGTGCGCGTGTGAGGCGTAGATGACCAACGGGACCCGAGCGGAGACGGTGTGCCCGAACTTGAGCGCGAGCGCGTCATACGACTGTTCCGCGTAGGCCAGCGCTACCCGCGCCAGGTCAGCCTCGCCGGGATAGAAGTACACGTCCACCCGCGGGCCTTTCAGCACCTGCCAGTCCAGCCGGCGGTATTGCACCTTGTTCTCCCCCGGCAGGAAGAACTGCGCCCGGGCCGGACCAGGCAGGACGGCCAGGGCCAGGGCCGCCAGCAGGAGACCGGTGCTGCGGTTCATCGATGAATGCTCCTGATCTGGTCGCCCTGGGTGATCCTGAGCAGTACCGGCACGCCGTCCACTACCTTGCCGAAGGCGGTGTAGTTCCCGTCGAGGTGGGCCTGGGTGGCCAGGGTGATGAACCATTGGCTGGTGCCGGTGTCGGGGCCGGACAGCGCCATTCCCACCACGTATGGACCGTACCGGTGCCGGTTGAGTTCGTCGCGGATAACGTCCAGTGATCCGCCCCAGCCATCTCCGCGCGGGTCTCCGGTCTGCACCACGAAACCCGGCACCACCCGGTGAAACCGGAGTCCGTCGAAGAAGTGGCGCTCCACCAGCTGCAGGAAGTTGGCGACGGTCAGCGGCGCTTCGGGGCCCCACAGTTCCAGCACGACCTTGCCCAGTTGCTCCACTTCCAGCGTCAGCCGAGGGGTGCGATCGGGCGAGGTCCGCAGCACCAGCCGGCGAACGATGTCGCGATAGCCATCGATGTCCCGGGCCGATCGCAGCGGATAGGCGGGTCCCCATGCTGTGGCGGCTCCGGGCCAGTGCTGCTCGGCCCACAGCCGGATCACCGGATTCCGGGGAACCGGCAACTCCGCCAGCGCATCGCGTTCCACCGATTCGGCCTGTGCCGAATCGAGCCGGGCCACCGCGAGCACCCCGTTCAGGGCTGCGAGGGCGGCATCGGGGATGGTGTCCCGTTGGGCCGCGCGGTACAGCCCCAGGAACAGGGCGAGGTCCCCGCTCTGGGGGGTGGCGGCGATCTGATCTGTGGCCAGGCTCCGTACCGCCGCGTCAGCATGCCGGGTCAAACCGCGGCTGACCTGCACCAGCAGGGTGTCACCCGGCGTGGCGTGATCGCTCCAGCTCTGCAGGGCGGCAGCGATGACCCTTGGGTCCCGGTCGCTGAGGAAGGATGGGACCCGGAGGGCGTTCCCGCTTCCCCAGGCGCGAGCGACCGCAGCGCGGCGGTGCCAGTCCGGCGAGCTCTCCCAGGGCGGGACCACCGCCGCGAACCGGGCAGCATCGACTGTAGCCAGCGCGACCAGGGCCCCTTCCTGCCGGGCCAGGCTTCCCTTCGCGGCCACCACCCGTTCCAGGTCCGGCCCCGCCACCGGATCGGCGAGCGCCGCGAGGGTCGCCGCGGCCTGGACCTGCACATTGGGAACCGGGTCTTCGAGCAGTGCCAGCAGGCCACGCGCGGGGGCCTTGGGATAGGTCGCCAGAGTGCGGAGTGCCTGGATGCGAACCCCCGGCTCGGGGTCGTGGGCGGCACGGACCAGTTCGGCGGTCACCGCTTCCGCGGGAAGGCCCGCCTCTGCCACGAGCTTCGGGCTCAGCGCTCGTGCGGCCAAGGCCCGCACCGCGGCCGACCGATCACGGAGTGCGTCGACCAGGCGCGGCGCCGCGGCCGGGGTACGCAGCCGCCCCAGTGAAAAGAGTGCCGCGGCCTGCAGGTCGGTGTTGGGATCTCGGGCCAGTCCTAGGAGGGTGGTCACCGGAGCCAGGTCACCGAGGCGCCAAGCCTCCTCCGCCGCCCGGTAACGCAGGGCGCTGGCATCGTCGCGGTCGGACCAGAGCGAGCGCTCCAGCACGGACGTCACCAGCGTGGCCGCGCCTGAGGAGGGAGTGCGAGCGGCGGCCGCGATCATCTCGAGGGCGGTGCTGCCGGGGAGCGGCGCCGGATCTCGAGCCCGCGCCTGGAGCCGGGGAATCACCGCGGTATCGCCGAGCAGCCCCAGCGCGAACGCGGCGTTGGCTGAGACGTCGGGGTTCGGGTCGTACAGGAGCGGCGCCAGCAGCGTATCCCCGTTGGGGGGTCTGATCCGGCCCACGGCCAGCGCCGCCTGGGCCCGTACCTGGCTGTCGGGATCCGCCAGCGCCCGGCTGAGGATCGGCGCGCCGTCGTCGCGGGCGTCCTCGGCCGCCAGCAGTCGGGCCAAGGTCTCGACCGCGGCCTCGTCCTGGGCGGCGAGCGGTGCGGCCCCCGCCAGCAGGAGCCACACCGCGGCGGGGAACCAGCGCGACCGGGTCACGATTGCGGCGCGCCTCCCAGCGCGCGGATCACCGCGTCGGGGAGGCGGGACAGCCGGTGTCCCCGGTTGAGGCACAGGAGGGTGGTTTCAGCCTCGGCGACCCGGGTGCCATCCATCACGGTCTCCAGGACGTACGAGAAGATGACCCGACGGGAATTGACGTCACTCAGGCGACAGCGGATCCGGATCTCGTCATCGTAGCGCGCCGGGGCCCGGTACCGGATGGCGAGGTCGGTGACCACCAGGCGCACTCCTTCCGCCTCCAGGTCGCGATAGCTGAACCCCGCCTGACGCAGGTGCTCGGTTCGGGCGATGTCCAGCCAGACGACGTGGCGTCCGTGGTACACGACGCCCATCTGGTCGGTCTCGGAGTAGTTGACTCGAACGGTGGTGACGGATTCGATCAAGGGCTCGTGCACAGCATTCCCGTGGCAGAACCGGCGTGGGGAGCGACCGACCGGGGGAAGCTGGCACCCTCGGGACCGACCGGCAAGCGCGGACCGCCCTTCCGTCGCTTGCCTCCTCTGGCGTATCTTGGCCTCCTGTGAACTGCCAGCAGCTGGTCCTGGTCGGGGACGCCCACCTCGGCCGAGAATCTCCCGACACCGAAGCGGCCTTGCTCGAGTTCCTGGACGCGGTTCCCGGTCTTGGGGACGGTCTCCTGGTGACTGGAGACCTGTTCGAGTTCTGGTTCACCTGGGGCCGTGCCGTTCCCCGCCAGGGGCTCCGGGTCGCCAGCGCCCTGGCCGGCCTGGGCCGCCGCCTGCCGGTGTTGCTCCTGGGTGGCAACCATGACCGTTGGGGCGCCGGCTTCTGGGATGATGATCTCGGCCTCCGGTTCGCCACCGGCGAGGCCCGATTCACCCTGCAGGGCCGGCCGGCGCTGGCCCTGCACGGCGATGGGCTGCTGGAAAGCCATTGGTCGGCCGCGCTGCTGGGACGCATCCTGCGGCACCCGGCCACCATCCGGATGTACGCCGCGCTGCACCCCGACCTGGGGCTGTGGCTGGTGGATCACGTCAGCGGTGTGCTGGGGGATCGGGATCGGACGCCGGAAGAGATTGCCACCGGGGCCACCCGGCAGGAGGCCTGGGCCCGGGCCCGGCTCGAGGCCGAGCCGGACCTCCAGCTGGTGGTCATGGGCCACACCCACTGGCCGGCGCAGCTTGAAGTCGGCCCGGGGCGGCGCTATGTGAATCCCGGGGCCTGGTTCGACGGCTACCGCTATGCGGTGGTGACGCCCGGCGCGGTGTCTCTGACCCGATTCCCTGGCTGACTCGATGCCGACTGAGGCGACCAACGACCCGATCGTGCGCGAGTTGAGCGCTGCGGTCCGGGGCCGGTACACCCTGGAGCGCGAGCTCGGGCGAGGCGGGATGGGCGCGGTGTTCCTGGCGCGTGACCTCCACCTGGACCGGCTGGTGGCCATCAAGGTGCTCCCGCCCGAACTCGCCGTCCGGCCTGAGCTGCGGGAGCGGTTCCTGCGCGAGATCCGGACCGCCGCGTCGTTCTCCCACCCCAACATCGTGTCGGTGTACGGCGCGGAGGAGGCCAACAACCTCCTGTTCTTCGCGATGGCCTATGTCGAGGGCGAGACCCTCGCGGAGCGGGTGCGTCGGCAGGGCCCGCTGCCGGTCCCCGAGCTGGTCCGGCTGTTGCAGGAGGTCGCCTGGGCGCTGGCCTACGCCCACGGTCGCGAGGTGGTGCACCGCGACGTGAAGCCTGACAACATCCTGCTCGAACGGGCCACCGGCCGGGCCCTGGTAATGGACTTCGGTATCGCCCGCTCGGTCGCCGCGTCGGGGGTGACCCAGATGGGCGAAACCGTGGGCACCCCCCACTTCATGAGCCCGGAACAGGCGGCGGGTGACCGGGTGGATGGCCGCAGCGACCTGTACTCGCTGGGGGTGGTCGGCTACTTCGCCGCGACCGCACGGCTCCCATTCCAGGGGGAGAGCGCCCAGGCGATCATGGTGGCCCAGATCAGCCAGACCCCGGCACCGGTCTTGAGCCGCCGCCCCGATCTGCCCGCGCCGCTGGTCGCGGTGCTGGAGCGCTGCCTGGCCAAGGACCCGGCCGCGCGATTCGCGCGAGGGGAAGAGCTGGTCGAGGCTCTGGAACAGGTTCAGGGGCGGCGGGTCGAGGTGCCCCCGCCCATCCGGGTGTGGACCGTCCGAGCCGATCAGTTCTTCCGCAACGGACTCATCCTCGGGCTCATGATGCCGCAGGCATTGGTCCGGTTCTCCTCGGAGCGAACCCACCTGGCCTTCACCGGGATCATCTTCAGCGTGGTGGTGCCGGCCCTGTGGCTGCAGATCCCGATGGGAATGCGGGAACTGGCCCAGCAGGGCTTCAGCTTTGGGGACCTGCGACACGGAGTGGGCGCCATCGATGCGGAGCGGGAAGCGGTGCTGGCGGCCCAACTGGCCGACCCTCGCTTCCGTCGCCGCCGCCGCCGCAAGCTGCTCACCCTGCTGGGTGGGATGGTGCTCGCGGTCAGCATCATTGCCATGGGTATCTGGTCCGGCGAGAAGCGGGCGTCCGGCAGCTATCAGGTCTCCTCCGGCATGCTGCTGCTGATGGGCATCGCAGGCAGTGTCGGGATGGTCTGCCTGGTCTTCACCGCAGCGACCCTGGCCTCCGGCGGCCGGATGGACCGACGGATGCACCGGATCTGGACCGGTCCCGCCGGCCAGTTCCTGTATCGGTTGGGCTCGTGGAGGCTGGGGGAGCGCGGCGGCGCCGGCGGCCCCATCACCCGACACGGGGCGCTGACGCTGCTCGCCGGATTGGAGCGCGGCGAGCGCCGGAGTCTGGGGGGATGCGCCGCGGCTCTCGAGCGACTGGAAGCCGAACTGGAACGATTGGATCGGCGGGAACGGGAACTGGTGGGCGCGCTGACGGAGGCCAAGGCCGGCAGCCCGACCCATTCGGCACCAGTGGGACAACGACAGCAGCAACTGCTGGGGGATCTGGAACAGGCCCGTCGCGAGGTGCTGGACCGCCGGACCGCCGTGCTGGGCGGGTTGGAGAACATTCGGCTGGCCCTGGTCCGACTCAAGAGCCGGTTGGGGGTGCCAGAGGATGTCGAGCGCGAAGTGGCCGAGGCGACCCGGCTGCTCTCCCCCTGACTCAGCCCAGAGCAACCACCTCCGCGCTGGCCAGCGTCTCCCCGATGAACCGCGATCCGACCTGACGGAATCTCGGTTCATCATCGCTGACCACGAAGCGGTGGTACACCGGCGACCCGGGCGAGGCCGACAGATCCGAGTCGACCAGCAGTTCCGCGACCGCCCGGGCGGTCTCCTCCGCGCTGTCGATCAGCCGGACCTGGGGCCCCATGACCCGGCCCAGCAGTGGCTTCAGCAGCGGATAGTGGGTGCAGCCCAGCACCAGGGTATCGATGCCGCGTGCCATGAGCGGGGTGAGGTACTCGCGCGCAACGAGTTCCGTCGCGGGTCGATCGAACCATCCCTCCTCCACCAGTGGCACCAGCAGCGGACAGGCCACCTGCTCCACCACGAGGGCCGGGGACTGGGCCTGAATGGCTCGGCGATAGGCGTTGCTGGCGATGGTGCCGGCGGTCCCGATGACCCCCACGGAGCCGCGGCTGGTTGCGGCGACCGCCGCTCTGGCTCCGGGCTCGATCACCCCGAGCACCGGAACGGGTGATGCACCTCGCAGCGCCTCCAGGGCGTGCGCCGTGCTGGTATTACAGGCCACGACCACCAGCTTCACCCCCTGACCGACCAGCCACTGCAGGATCTCCAGGCTGTAGCGGCGCACCGTTTCCGGGCTCTTCGGGCCATAGGGAACCCGCGCGGTGTCGCCGAAATAGATGGTCGACTCGCCGGGCAGCCGGTCGTAGATCGCCCGGGTCACGGTCAGTCCGCCAATCCCTGAGTCGAAGATGCCGATCGGGGCCCGGTTCACGGCAACCGGATGGGCAGCCGGACCACGGCCCCGACCCCGCCCGGAATCGGGCCCGCCTGAATGGTGAGATCAGGTGGGAAGTCCCACAGGTGGGTGGACACGTACGCCTCCACCGCGGCGAGCAGATGATTGAACCCGAGCAGCACCAGCCAGTCCTGGCGCTCCTGCTCCTTGGCGGAGGTGCTGGCGGACCCGGTGGCCCGGAGGTAGCGCAATTCATGATTGCTCTTGATGCTCATCCCGAGGGTCAGTCCCTCCCAGGCAACGAAGAGTGCCCCGGTCAACTTGCGGTGCAGCTTGGCCTGTCCCCATCCCGGAATCAGCAGTGACCGCCACAGCGCCCCCATCGGGGAGACCGGGGCCCGTGGATAGAGGGTGTCCGCTGGCGCGGAGTCCGGTTCGGCCGTCGCGCTCATCGGGATTGAATCCGGAGCCGGGGCGACGGTGACGGTGTCCTGGCCGGTGACCCGGCCGGGCACTCCGGCGAGGCACACCGCCAGCAGCACGGCCGCCTTCATCCGAGTATCCGGTGCACTGCCGCCGCGAACCGCTCCACATCCGCCTCCGTGGTATCCCAGGACGTCATCCACCGGACTTCCGACGCGGCCTGATCCCAAACGTAGAACCAGGCCTCCCGCTGCAAGGCTGGAATATGCTCGGGAGCGATCCGGGCGAATACCCCGTTGGCTTCCACTGGGCGGGTGATGGTGACCCCGGGTGAGGACCGGACCCGCTCCGCCAGCAGGCGAGCCATGCGGTTGGCCTGGGTGGCGTTGCGGTGCCATAGATCGGTGCCCAGCAGGGCCTCGAACTGAGCCGCCAGGAAGCGCATCTTGCTGGCCAGCTGCATGCCCTGTTTCCGGATGAACGGCATGTCAATCGGATCCAGCCCGTTGAGGAACACGACCGCCTCGGCCGCCATGAGGCCGTTCTTGGTTCCACCGAACGAGACCACATCCACTCCTGCCCAGGTGGTGACCCGGTCCAGGGGAGCGTCGAGCGCGACCGCCGCATTGGCCAGCCGGGCGCCATCCATATGGAGCAGCAGCCCGTGCAGGTGACAGGTGGCCGCGAGTGCCTCCACTTCAGCGAGGGTATAGACCGTGCCCAACTCGGTGGATTGAGAGATCGAAACCACCCGCGGCTGCACCCGGTGCTCGTCGCCCCGCCCCCCCAGCAACCCCACGATATCCGGGG
>CALMOP010000025.1 GCA_937871775.1 uncultured Gemmatimonadota bacterium
CTTCCCGGGCGTAGTCGGGCTCAGTGATGCCCAGACGGTGGAGCAGCGGCTTGATGGTCGATCCCTGGTACTGCTGCTCCTCGAATCTGGTCCGGGAGACGAAGAACGGCTGGGTGGCCGAGAGCTTGTGATGAGAGCGTGATCCCGGCACGCTGGCGGCGCTGAACACCTGCTGGTTCAGGGTGTTGATGGCGGTCAGGGGTATCGGGGTGGAGACCATGGCGCCACCCTCCCAGGCCATCGGCCGGACCACGAAGCACACCAGGTTGGTATCGGGTTCGGTGACGGGGAAGAACGTGAACGGCACCGGGGACGGCGGGTCGGGCGCCCGCTCCCGTTCGAACTTCGGGAACAGCAGGTGGTGGTGGCTCAGAAGCAGGGCCAGGCGACGGGCATGCAGCAGGGTGACCCGGAGGATCTGGCCATGGCCATCGGCGGTCAGGGGAATGGTGCGATGGGCCAGCCAGCAGGCCAGGGCGGCCGCCCCGGGCTTGGATCCCTCGAGGATGTGCGGCCCCATGGCGGTCACCCGGTCGCTTTCGGTCAAGCCACCAATGCCGCCCACCTCATCATCGAGATACTGGGCCCGCTGGGTCACGAACTCGGTGACGGCACTGTCCCGGAAGGCCACGATGCCGGCGGGGTAGGGCACGTACCCCATCTTGTGGGGGTCGATGGTGGTGGAGTCGCCGTCCGCCATGGCCAGCAGTGCCGCGTAGGTCTCGCGGTCGCTCCAGCGTACCTCGAGGGTCCGGATCTCGTGGTGGTCCGGTCCCACGTCCAGTTCGAACCGCTGGTGCAGATCCAGCGCCCGGACATACGCGTCGCAGACTGCTTCCAGCCCAGCCCCGTGCGGGACCTGCTCTACCGTGAGGCCGTGGAAGAGGCTCCGCAGATATCCTCCCCAGGCCGCATCGATGTGGATCCAGAAGGAGCGGTTGGCGGACCGTTCCTGATCGTCGCGCAGGAAGCGAATGCGATGGATCGGGTCCACCGCCCCCTCCTCGGTGGTCCCTACGATGCCGATGACCGCCGCGATGTACTCCTGCGGCGCCAGGGCATCAACCGCGCTCCGCAGGGCGCCGATGTCCATCCGGAACCGCTCATTCACCGGCACCAGCCGCAGCGCATCCTCGCCATAGCCGAGGACATTGCAGGCCTTGGCGATCGAGTAGTGGGCGGCCGCCGACGCCAGTACCACCGGACGGAGCCCGGTCGCTCCGAGAATCGGACCCAGGCCCCGGCGGGCAACGTTGAACGGGCTGGCCAGTACCGCACGGTTGACCGCAGTCAGTGCTTCGGTGGTAGTCAGCTGCCGCTCGGTCTCGAGGTGGTACGCGAGGCGCCGCAGGATGGTGCTCGACTCGTGGGGACGCAGCCCGATCAGGGTATGGTCGTCCTGGTCGGCCAGCGGGACCTCGGTCCCATTGGGCAGTCTCACCCGCACCGCCAGCCGCTCGGCGCGGCAGAACTCCCGCGCGATCAACGGTGCGAACTGGACCCCCCGAGCCACCCACAGGGCTTCCAGAGTAGCGAGGGTGCCTCCGGAGCAGATGTGAGCCCAGGCCCGCCGGGGTTGGTAGCCCAGCATCGCCGCGACCATCCGCCCGACCTCCAGCTCCAGGGAGACGGTGATCGGTGCCACTTCGCCGGTGACATTATTGGGGTTGTAGAGCAGGCCGGCGAAGTATCCCAGCACCGCCGGGAAGCTTTGCTCCGAGACCATGTGCGCGTTATAGCGCGGCGAGTGCAGTGGAAAGTGGAACTTGAGTTCGCTCAGGATGGCGTCCAGATGGCCGGTCAGCAGATCCAGCCACGACTCATGTTCGGGGCTCCGGCGGCGGAGCCGCCCCACGATCCACGGATCCGCCGGAAAGTAGTTCCGGCGCCAGTGGACGTAGTCCTGGAAGATGTGGTCCAGCAGTTCAGCCCAGACCGCGGCATTCTCCGCCCGCGGGCCCAGGAACCAGGCGCTGAGGGGGTACGCCGTGGCGGGCTGGAGGTGGGCGTCGGCGTCCGGGGGGCGGGGTGGAATCATGAAGAGAGCTTCGGTGTTGCCTGACGGGGCCGCAAGGGGGGGAGGGGACCGTGAACGGGGATTCACGGGAAGTTCAGAAATACGGGAACAGGGAACAGGGAACAGGGAACAGGGGACAGGGGAAGACAACGGGAAGACCTCGGGAAGAATGCGGGAAGACATCGGAGAGGCCCGCGCGCACACCGTTTTCCCGCGGTTTTCCCCGTTGTCTTCCCGGTGTCTTCCCCGGTCCCCCGTTCCCCTGTCTACTACTTCCCCTGCTTGAACATCCGGAACCAGGTCTCCCGATCCTCGGTGGAGAACACCCCCAGCTCCGCGAAGATCTCCCGTGCGAACTCCACGGCGCCCAGCCCGCTGGCGGTGATCACCCCCCGGTCTCACACCGCCAGCGCTTCCACGTAGTGTTCGGCCCCGGTGTAGTCGGGAACCTTTTCCTTCAGATAGGCCAGGGCGTTGCTGGTGTGCTTCCGGCCCGCCAGCAACCCTGTCTGGGCCGCTCCCAAAGTGGCGCCGCAGATGGCCGCGATCGGAATCCGGGCCTCTGCCAGCCGGCTCAGCAGCACTCCCAGCGCCTCATCCAGCGGTTCCTTCTCCCATCGGTCGCCTCCTGGCAGGATGAGGAGGCGGATCGTCTCTGGGTCGACGCTGGCCAGATTCAGGTCGGGGAGCACGGTGAGTCCGCCCATGGAGATCACCGGTTCCTCGGTGAACCCGAGGGTCACCAGCCGATGGCCACCGCTGCGCTGCAGCTCAGCGATGGCATAGGCAGGCTCCCAGTCCGCGAAACCGTCGAACACCAGGAGGTGCGGTGCGGGCCGGAACATGGTGGTTCTCGGGTCAGGCGATGGTGACCGGAGCGGGCGACCCGCTCCGAGGCATGACTGGCGCGCTACCCCGGATCCGCGCCGCCAGCTCCGCGAATGCGCGGAAGTCGAGGCTCTGGTCTCCATCGCTCATGGCATGATCCGGATCCGGGTGGACCTCCACGATCACCCCCTGAGCCCCGGCCGCCAGCCCGGCGAGGGCCAGAGCCGGCACGATGGAGCGGACCCCCGCCGCGTGGCTGGGGTCGGCCAGGACCGGGAGGTGGGTTCGCTCCCGGACCAGCGCGACCGCGTTGAGGTCGAGAGTGTGGCGGGTGGCGCGCTCGAAGGTGCGGATGCCTCGCTCACACAGCACCACGTTGGGATTACCACTGGAGAGTATGTACTCGGCGGCGTGCAGCCACTCCTCGATGGTGGCGCCGCCCCCACGCTTCAGCAGAATTGGCTTGCCGCTGCGTCCCGCGGCCCGGAGCAGCGCGAAATTCTGCATGTTGCGGGCGCCGATCTGCAGCATGTCCGCGTAGCGCGCGACCAGCGGGACTTCCTCCCAGCCCATGACCTCGGTCACCACCGGCAGCCCGGTTTGCTCCCGGGCTTCGGCCAGCAGCTTGAGCCCCTTCGCCCCCAGCCCCTGGAAGTCGTAGGGAGAGGTGCGCGGCTTGAAGGCCCCGCCGCGCAGCATGTCGGCCCCGCTCGCCGCCACCGCCTGGGCGGTCTGCAGGATCATCTCCTGGCTCTCGACCGAGCAGGGTCCGGCAATGATGACCGGCCGATCGCCTCCGATCTGCACCGACCCGACGGTCACCACGGTCCCGGCGGGGTGCTGCCGCCGATCGAACAGCGGCAGGTCGGGCTTGGCACGGAGATGGGGGGGGCGCGGTGCGGCCTGGCTCACCACGGCACCCTCACCCTGCCAGGCGGTGTAACTGCCCAGGATCACGATCCGGCTGGCCAGCGCCTCGATGGACTCCAGGGCCTCGGCCAGCCGGGGGTCCTCGCTGCCACCCTCGACATCGAAGTAGAACCGATAGGTCCACGGGGTCGAGCGCTCCGGGCGCGACTGAAGGCTGGTCAGGTTCACCCCCCGGGCGGCAAAGGCCTGGAGCACCGCGGCCAGCATGCCTGGCCGGTGATCGGTCCACACGATCAGGGAGGTCTTCCGCGGGATAGACTCATCGACCGGCCCTCCGGCCGGTTGTGCGGTGAAGGTCAGAAACCGGGTCTGGTTGGTGGGATCGTCCTCAATCCGATCTTCGATCACCGTGAGACCGTATGCGTCCGCCGCATGCCGGGCGCAGATGGCCGCCTGGGTCGGGTCGGCCTCGCGGGCCACGATCTCCGCGCTGCCCGCGGTGTCCCAGGCGTTGACCAGGGTGACGTTGGGCAGCTGCCGGCCCAGCCAGATCCGGCACTGTCCCAGCGCCACCGGATGGGAGAGGACTTTCGTGATCTGGTCCAGACGCGCTCCGGCGAGCCCCATGATGCTGTGATGCACCGGCAGCCGGATCTCCCGGCTCAGATGCAGGTCACCGTCACCAAACGCGTACTGCAACAGGTCGTAGGTCGGAGTCACCGACCCGACCAGGGTATTCTCGATCGCCAGGCACCCCGCCTCGGCCCGGCCCTCCCGAACCGCGGTGACCACGTCCCCCACCTCGCGGCAGGAGACGGTTTCCATGTCGGGCCACTGCAGCCGTGCCGCTGCCTCGCTGAAGGCTCCGCGGGTACCCTGAATCGCTACGCGCATGTCACCTCTGATCAGATCAATGGAATGAAAAACGCCCCGCCGACTGCGGCGGGGCGTCACTAGGTCCGGGTGTCAGGTGACCGTCAAGGCTTCCCCGAACCGGACGGCGCCGCGCCGCCAAGCCTGGTAAAGAAGCAGAAGCCAAACCGCTCGGAACTGACCATGGCCGTAGGGTACGGTGCGCGGGGGGGACTTGTCAAGAGAACCTCCCGATTTTCCGCCCACCCGCCCACGGTCGATAGATTCCCGGCACCGGATCCCAGAGGATTTCGTGGAGAGCCAGGACCCTGCTGCGGCGGCCCCCGGGCCGCTCCTCGCGTGCCCCATCATGGCCGACCTGGTAAGCCGGCACCCACCGCCTGGCTTCCCGCGGCAGCGCCCGTTTCCGTCCCTGGTCGACGCGATCGTCTCGCAGCAGATCTCCGGCACGGCCGCCGCGAGCATCATGGCCCGGTTGCGGTCCCTGGTACCGATCCGCCCCACCGACCTCGCCGCCGCCGATTTGCGCCGGCTCCGCCGGGCCGGGCTCTCCCGCGCCAAGGCGGTCTACGTCCGCGAACTGTCCCGCTACGCGAGCAGCGGCGGGCTGCGCGGGCTGCGCCGCCTGACGGACGAGACCATCGTCGCGCGGCTGACGACCGTCAAAGGGGTGGGGGTCTGGACCGCCGAGACGTTCCTGATCTTCTCCCTGTCCCGGCCCGATGTCTGGCCGGTCGGTGACGGTGGGATCCAGCGTGCCGGCCTGCGGCTGTACGGCGCCAGAACCGCGCGGCAGCTGCAGCAGGTGGGCGAGCGGTTCCGGCCCTTCCGGAGCCACGCCGCCTGGTACTTCTGGAGGTCGCTCAGTGACGGCTGAGCTGCGGCGCCGGGGCGGCGTGCTCTGCGCGCTGTTGATGGGCGTCGGGCCGGGAACGGCCCCGGCTCGGCTGTCGGCGCAGTCGCTCCCGCTGATCCATTCCATCAATCCAGTGGCCGAAGCGCGCAGCGGTCTGTATTTTCAGCCGCTGGTCCCGCGGTCTCCGCACTGGCGGCTCGCGCTGGGCGTCGACTACGCCAGCATGACCGAAGTGAATCTCGGCTTCGCGCCGACCGATACCGCCTACCTGCTGGACGCGGAGGTCTATCGCCTGAGCCTGTCAGGCGTGCGCGACCTCGGGCCTCGCACCTTCGTAATGGCCGAACTGTCGCTCGGAGGTGCCACCGCCGGCGCACTCGATGAGTTTCTCAACTGGTACCATGGCTTGCTCGGGATCGTCTATCCGGAGCGGGAGACCCGCGGGCTCAACCAGTTCGGTTATCGCTACCAGTTTCCGGATGGCAGGACTGTGCGCTTCTCGTCCCGCAGCGGTTACCTGGGGGACCTGCGAGTGGGTCTGGGGGTCCGTCATGGGACCTGGGGCCAGGCGGTGCTGTCGGTGACCCTGCCGACCGCCACCGGTGGGGACGGCTATGCGCGGGGGGTGCCGTCGGCGAACCTGCTCAACACGATCCGGATGCCGGTCACGCCGGGCCTGATCTACGAGGGCTCGCTCAACCTGGGTTACACCCCGAAGCATGGGGTCCTCTCGAGCGTCGAGCATGAGGCGTTCGTGCTGGTGACCTCCGGGGTTCGCTGGCGCACCGTGGGGCGGCTGTGGAGCTTCGGCAACCTGTACTGGCACAGTCCGTACTATCAGAGCGCCGCCCAGGCCGGGCAGCTGGACCACTGGGAGTTGACGGTGGATTTCGGCTGGATCATCCGGGGCAGGTCGGGTCGGGAGTTCCGCTTCGGCATGGCGGAAGATCTCCAGCCAGGGGGCCCCGCGGTGGATGCGAACTTCAGGCTGGGATATGCCTGGTAGCCGGGCCGGGCGGACCGGGTGGCCGCGGGGGCAAATGGCCATTCTGCTGTTCCCGCTGGTCGCGGGTCCCGCGCGGGCCCAGGCCCCGCCGAATCCACGGGAGGCCCAGCCCGAACGTCCCACGGTGGCGACCCATGCGTACGCGGTCGCGCCGGGGTACGCCGAGCTCGAGGCGGGCTGGGAGTGGGACCACAACTCCGATGGGACCCGGGGCTGGGCCGTTCCCTTACTGCTCAAGGTCGGCATCGTCGGCAGGGTTCAGGCTGGCCTGCAGCTGACCCTGCTACAACCTCCGGGAATGGGGCTGGGGGTCGGCGACCTGGCCCTGGTCGGCAAGCGCGGATTCCCGAGTGTCGGGCCGCTCCTGGGCGATCTCGCCGTGCAGGCGGGCCTCAAGCTCCCGATCGGGGCGGGGGTGCGGAGTACCGGCACCACCGATGTCAGCCTGCTGCTCGTCTCCAGTCATCAGCTCGGCGCGGTAAGCCTTGATCTGAATCTCGGGTATACCAGGCGCTCCGGCAGCGGCGGCGCCGCACCGCGGAACTCGACCCTGGTGACTGTGGCCGGCGGCTGGCCGGTGGCCAGTCCGTTGGGTTTCACTGTGGAGGTGTTCGCCTACCCAGGGACCTCGGGACCAGCGGGCAGCCCCGCCGCCGTGGCACTCCTCGGGGGTCCGACCTGGCGCTTGAGCCCGGCGGCTGCCTTGGACCTCGGCGGGATTGTGAGGCTGACGGGTTCCCAGGCCAACGCCGTCTATGCGGGAATCACCTGGCACTTGGGTCGGCTCCTGCCCTGATGCTGCGGGGTCGTTACCGACCGCCCAGGGCGTACCTGGCTGCCACCGGAGCAGTGGCGCGCATTCGGTCCCCCGGCCGAACTCCATGGGAGAATGACCACGCCGCCACGGCCCCACTGGTGGCGCTTTCCTGGCCCTGTATGTCACCCTGGCGTCGGCCGGCGGTGCCGGCCCCTTCGCTCCAAACCCCGGAGTATCCGGCCAATGGATGAGGTCGTGATCCGGGCCGCGGTCAGCGCTGACGCGACCGTGCTGGCACGCCTGCGTTACCAGTTCCGGTCTACCCTGGAGCCGGCTGCGGAGCCTGAGGCCGCCTTCCTGGGTCGCTGCGCGGCGTGGATGGCCGACCGGCTGGCCCGACCCGGATCGTGGTTGTGCTGGGTGGCGGTGGAGGCGGACGTCGTGATCGGCATGGTCTGGCTCCTGCCGCTGGAGAAGATCCCCAATCCAGTGGCCGAGTCGGAACGCCACGGTTACATCAGCAGCTTGTACGTGCGACCGGAATGCCAAGCAGGGGGCGTGGGATCGCACCTGCTCGACGCCTGCCTCAGGCACTGTCGGGCGGAGCAGTATGATGCCGTGATCCTGTGGCCCACTCCTCGGAGCCGGAGCCTGTATGCGCGCTTCGGCTTCGAGGTCCGGGAAGATCTGCTGGAGCGCCGGCCCGGGTGAGAATCCGCTCCGTCCGTCCGCCCCGGTTTCACCGAAAGGTGGTTGCCCCCATGCCGACCATCATCCGGATGGCGCGAGAGCCCCAGGGGCGCACTCCGCCGGCGGGCGGTCATCGGCCCATTCACGCCGTTCGGGCCAGGTCGAGGTGGACCGGGCCTCTGGGCCTCGGCGTGCTGCTAGCCGTGCTGGGTCCGGCCGGGTCCCCGCTTCGGGGCCAGTCGGAGACCGCCTCCCGGCCCCGCGACCGGTACTGGATCAATGGGGGCCTGGGATTCGGCCGTTCGCAGGGCAGTACGCTGGGCTTTACCGGAATTGCCGGCAATCTCAGCGCGTCGTACCAGAGCGGGGCCAAGCTGCTCTCGGTTCGGACCGCCGGGGTGTGGGAGTTCCTGGGTGGCGACGCGGTTGGCGATGTGGCACTGCTCGTCGGGCTGGCCACCCGTCAGAACGGGGCACACGCCTCGCTGGCCCTGGGGCCCGGCATTGCCGGTGGCGAGATGGGTGGCTGGCTCTCCGAGTCCAGGACCCGCTTCAGCTCCACCCTTGGTCTCGCCGTGCAGGTTCAGGGCTTCGGCATCGCCTGGGGTGCCCTGGGCCTCGGCCTCTATGGATTTGCCAACTTCAACGCCCACCACTCGTTCGCCGGACTGACGCTGGCCCTGCAATTCGGGGAGCTGCACTGATCGCCGGCATCGGCTTGCCCGTCGTCGCTCGCCTCCACCCCAACGCTGGCTCCACGCTCATGACACGACACTCGCTGCTGCTCCTGCTCTTTTGGGCACCCGCCGCTCAGGCCCAGACCCCGATTGCCGACCCCCGGGATGTCGGCACCATCGAGGGCATCGTCCACGCCTACTACGATGTGATCAACGGCCCCCCGGGAGTCCCCCGACAGTGGCATCGAGACAGCACCCTCTACATGCCGGCCGCCATGTTCGTGGCGATGGATGAGCTGAACGGTCAGCCGCGCCCCGCGGTCATGACCCCGGAGGAGTATCGGCGGGCCGTGGATCCGGGGTTCGTGGCCGGCGGCTTCTTCGAGCAGGAGATCGGCGCGAGCATCGAGCGGTTCGGCCATCTGGCCCAGGTTCGGAGCGTCTATGAGACCCGACGGACCGTCGCCGGCCCGGTCACCGGCCGGGGGGTGAACTATCTCATGCTCTATTGGGACGGGACCCGGTGGTGGATTGCGGGGGCGATGTGGGACGATGAACGGGAGAACAATCCCATTCCCGCCGCCTGGGTGACCCACTCGGCGGGCGCTGACTGACTCTGCGGGACCGGATATCTTTTTGACATCGTTTCCGGTCAGGTGTCGTCTCGCCCTCATCCCCGGCCACCATGGTCCCACGCCAGCCCTGGTTCGAGCGCCGATTCAGCTTCGATCTGCCGGTCACTGCGGCTCCCGGGCTGCTGGAGCGGCTGCGGGGGACGCCTCCCCGCCTGTCGGATCGCCTGGCAGGACTTCCCCCCGCCCGGCTCACCGCCCGAGTGGGCAGCGGCTGGTCGATTCAGGAAAACGTCGGCCATCTGTGGGATGTGGAACGGTTGTGGATCGCCAGGGTAGAGGATCTTGCCGTGGGCCGCCCCGCGCTGCAACCCGCGGACCTCGAGAATCGGCGCACCCACGAGGCGGGCCACAACCAACGCCCGTTGGGCGAGCTGCTCGCCGGGTTCCGGACCGCGCGAGAGGACCTGGTCACCCAACTCGAGGCCGCCGACGAGGCGGACTGGCTCCGCTCGGCGCTGCATCCCCGGCTGCAGGCACCGATGCGACTCCTGGACCTCGCCTTCTTCATCGCCGAACACGACGATCACCACCTCGCCACCATCACCGACCTGTTGCGGCTCGGCCCCTGAGTGTATCGGCGCCCTCCGATTCACGGGGAGGGCCTCTCGGCGGGACGGGGCCCGCGGTGCCTGGTGCTCAACGGCGCCGCTGCAGGGGACTGGTCGGGGGAGGCACGTCGTCAGGACAGTAAAAGGTGGGTCAGGGGATGGGATGCTCGTGGGTACTGCCATTCGTGCCGCCTTGAAAGACGCATGCGGCATATCCGAGAACGGCCGGCCCCGACTTGAGGCCGGAAGGGGTGGGCCGCCAGCCACGTGCCAGCCGCGCAGCGAGCAGGGCCCGATGGGACGGTCGCGACCGCCAGACGGCGACCGCCGTCACGGCGCCGAGTCAGGTGGTGTCGAAGACCAGGTAGCGGCCCGATACCGGAATGACGACGTCGTGGGTGTATTCATCCTGCGTAAGGATTTCCTCGACCCCGCCCGGTGGGACATGGGCCCGGGCCCAGGTGAACACCCGCGCGAGACTGTTCAACTCGGCCAGGGCCCCGAGCCAGCGGTCCCGTTCAGCCTGGTCCAGGTCGGCGTGGTCGAAGAGCGGAATTGGCATTGAGCGAAGTATGGCGATTGGTGGACTTTTGTAGCCGTTGGGCTGACGGCTGACGGCTGACGGCTGACGGCTGACGGCTGACGGCTGACGGCTGACCGCTACCGTTACTCCTTGCTCTTCACACCCTCTCCGCCGCCGGCAAACAGGAACTGTTCCATGTGGGTAAAGAGAAAGGTCTTAGCCTGCTGATCCCTGAGATTGAGTCCGTAATGGTTGATCAGCTGTTGCTGGGTCTTGAGCCACTCTCCCCAGCAGGCATTGCAGATCTGCTGGTAGGCTCGGAGGCCCAGCTCATTCTGAAAGGGGCGAAACGGCATCTGGTCGCGGGTCTGGCCGCAGCGCGCGCAGGTAATGACTGGCATGACGGAAGATAGCTCGCGGGTGGATCGCGAGGCAGGGATCGGAGCATTGCCCCAGCGTGAACGTCGCGTTGATCCTGCACCGGATCGCCGACCCACCAGGGTCGCCGCTCCCCGTCAGGCGTTGTCGCCGCGCTTCAGTGCCTTGACGCCGCTGGCTGTGCCCACCCCGGCGGCTAGCCCGAACAGGGTCGTGGTGGTGGTCGTGATCAGGGGCAGCAATGCGGCCGGCGAGGCGATCAAGGCCACCCCGATCCCGGCGATCCACGGAGCGATGGGGGAATAGATGCCGTCGACAAACCGCAGCCGACGGCGGACGAAGCTGCGAGAGATTACAAAGCCGCACAGGACCGCGGCCAGCGTGACAGCAAGACGGATCCAACCCATGGCGTCCTCGAGTGAGCCTTAGGGAGTTCCAGTACGGAACATCAGCACCTCAGGATTCACCAGCGGCAGGCTACCGAGCCCCAGGAGAAGCCCGACCCGAAGGCGGTCATGACCACCAGATCCCCGGGGTGCAGCCGCCCGCCCCGGACGCACTCGTCCAGGAGCAGGGGAATCGTCGCGGCGGTGGTGTTGCCATACCGGTCAATGTTGTTGTAGACCTGCTCGTCCCGCAGCTTGAGAGCCCGCTGGACCATCTCCGAAATCCTGAGGTTCGCCTGGTGTGGCAGCAGCAGGGCCAGGTCGGCGGTGGTCTTGCCGATCTTGACCAACACCGCCTGCACCGACTCCGGCATGCGGGTCACGGCATGGCGAAACACCTCCTTGCCGTCCATCTGGAGGAGGTGACGCTTCTCGTCGATGTGCTGGTGGCTGACGCGGGGGTGATACATCGATCCCGGACTGTCGACCCACAGCGTCTCGGCGAACTCGCCCTGGCTGTGCAGGTCAAACGCCAGCAGGCCCCGATCCGGATTCTCCTCCGGCCCCAGCACCACGGCGCCGGCCCCATCAGCGAAGATGACCGCGGTGTGCCGTTCCTCAGTGGAGATTTCCATTCCGGTGGACTGGATTTCCGCCCCCACCAGCAGCAGGCGGCGGAACTGCCCGGTCCGGATCCAGGCATCCGCGAGCGACAATCCGTAGATGAACCCGCTGCAGGCCTGCCGGATATCGAGCGCCGGGATGGTACCGGCGCCCAGGGCCCGCTGCAGGAACACCCCGTTGCCGGGAACGAAATGGTCCGGGGAGGAGGTGGCGAAAATGATCCCGTCGAGATCCGAGACCTTGAGGCCGGCCATCTCCAGCGCCCGCTCGCTCGCGGCCTTGGCCATGTCGACTCCAGTCTCGCCCTCCCGCACCCAGCGCCGTTCCCGGATGCCGGTGCGGGTCCGGATCCATTCATCCGTGGTATCCATCCGGGTCGAGAGGTCGTCATTGGTGACGACCCGGTCGGGCACGGCCAAGCCGGTGCCGAGAATGCGGGCGTGAGCCATATTATCGGTAGGTTAGGGGACCGTGAACCTAACACGCTGAGGGCAGTGTGGCGACACCACGGTCGTGGCAGTGGTTGTCCTGGAACCCCGATCATCCCAAGGTGGTGGCTCTCGCCATCGACTCGTTTCAGGAGCAGGTCAATCTCATGATTTCGGACGGCGGCGACCCGCTGGAGGAAGATTTTCCGCTGGGGGACGGCGTGGCGGACCGCGAAGCCGAGGTCTGCTGCCCCCATTGCGGAGAAACCGGCAGCATCGCGCTGGACCCGGGGAGTGGTGCGACGCAGGATTATGTCGAGGACTGTCCGGTATGCTGCCAGCCTTGGCGGGTCCGGGTCCGCTACCTGCCGGATGGCTCGGCGGAGGTGTGGGCGGAAGCGGAATAGGTCCCTCCACCCGGCTACCTCCGGATCAGGTACGCCAGCTTCACGAAGAACCCATCGCTCAGCCTGGTCATCTGGTCGAAACCGAAGGCGCGGCTGTCTTCAAGGGTGGAGCCGTACCCGAAGAAGGCGACGGTCCCGGGGGTGGGCTCGAAAGACGCGAGAGCATCGATCCGGGTGCTGTTCGACTCGCTGGGGCTGGAGACGGTCCCGTCGATGACCAGCGGCAGGCCGGACCCGGCGGCCTCGAGCGCGGCCTGCCGTATCGCGACGTACTCGCCCACCACGCGGAAGAACAGACTCCGCATCGGCTGGTACTCGAGCTTCAGGCGGGGGATGATGGTGCGTGCGTACTCCGAGCCATCACGGTCGCGCGTGATACGCGAGACCGTCGCCGACCCGCTGAGCCGCAGGAACCCGGTAGGCCGGAGCGCCAGGGTGGAGGTCAATCGAGTCTCGTACCCGGTAGACGCCTCCGCGAAGATGGCGCCCCGTGCCCGGGCCAGCGTGACGGTGGCGTCGAAGCTCCGATAGGTCGGGGTGGTGATGGAACCGCTGATCCGGAACCCGTCGTTGACGCCGCTGCCGACCTCATACGGCACCAGCGTCCCCCCCTGATCGACCTCGGTGCCGGCATAGTTCGCCTGATCGAAGTCCACGAAATCGTGCTCGGCGTGGCTGTGGACGCTCCATCCCCCACGCAGCGTCAGGATCGCGTTCACCTCCTCATTGCCCTCGATGGGGTCGGTCGGGAACCCGGTGTGATGGTGCCAGATCCAGGTCGGGCCGGCGAACACCGAGATGGCCTCCAGGAACGCACCCCGCCCACCATAGAAGGACACCCGGTTGAAGGCGCGGGCGGTGATGATGTCGTTCCGCGGGACGAAGCCCTCTGCGGCGTGGAAATCCTCCCCGATCCCGGTCAGCTTGTAGTTGAACCCCCAGCTGCGCCCGGTGCGATCGTATTCCAGCTCCCACAGTGGGCTCACCCGTGCCGGGGCCGTTTCGCGGGTCCACGACGCTCCCAGCTGCCCGGCGACAAAGTAGAGCTTGCCAAAGACGATCCGGAGATCGGCGGCGGCCAGCCGGTTGAACTGGCTGCCCTGGTCCCGGGTCGTCACGGTGAGCCCGCCGGTCGAACTGGTCCCGATATCCCGCCGCACCCGGGTCACGCTGACCAGCGCGTCCTGCCCCGGCCGCTCATCCACCGCGATCAGATGGGCCAGGTTGTGGCGGCCGAACTTGGTCGTCACCTTGGCCCCGACCAGCGGGTCCTCGATCTGCCTGGTGTAGACCAGCTGGTTGGGGGTCGCGAACAGCTCGATGCCTTCCAGAAAGAACGGCCGTTTTTCAGGGAAGAACAGCGCGAAGCGCTCGTTGACCGTAACCAGGCTGGCGTCAGACTCGATCTGGCTGAAGTCGGGATTGTAGGTGGCGTCGATGGATAGGTTACTCGCCAGTCCGAGGCGCAAATTGACTCCGGCACTGGGATCGAGATCCTCCCGCTGGAAGCCGGTGGCCTCCTGGGTGCCATTGGCCTGGGCGGTGACAAAGGGCTGGAGTTCGGTGGTGATACCGCGCTGGAGATGGTGCAACCCGGTGATCGTGCCGGCCTGGACCAGAAAGCTCGCGTTCGCCCGCCGGGTATCGGTCCAGGTGTCCTCGTAGCCGGTGCGCTGGGTGCGGCGCTGGAGGTTGAGTCCCCAGGTCTGGTCGCCATCGCCGGGGTAGCGCAGGCTCTTGAACGGGATCCGCACTTCGACCGTGTAGCCGGAGTCGGTGAGCTGGCCGCGGGACTGCCACAGGTAGTCAGGGTTCTTGTCGGTGGTCCCACCGGTCAGCGTGCCCGCGGTAAACCCGCCTTCGCTCCGAACCCCGTCCTCCTGGGCCCCGAGCGGGTTCACCGTGAAGAAGAAGGCCCGGCGCCGGTCGTTGAACGTGTCCAGGAAAATGGTGACCCGATCCTCGGCATCGAGGTTGTCCCGATCCGCGGAGGTGGCGCGGATCGCGCCGGGATTCCGGTCGTGGGCCACGATCCCGAAGCAGATCGCGTCGGGAGCATACCACACCAGCACCCGGGTGGTCTCCTCCGCGGCTCGGCTGTCCACCGGCTGGTACTGGTGGAAATGATCCAGCACGGCCGCCTGGGCCCACACCGGTTCATCCAGTTTGCCGTCGATGGTCGCGGAGGCTTCGAGGCGGGGCAGGGTGACACTGGGGGGTTGATCCGCGGCCAACGGGGTCGTGGCCTGCAGGACCAGCAGGGTCGCGGCGAGCATGGTGGGTCAATCTAGAAGCGAACCCCCTGGCCAGGTAACCCACCTTGCCCGCTGCCATGGGCCGGTCGCCCTGCCGGACGACCTTGCCGCCCGTGACAGGCGTCGGGGTTAGACACCTTGGGTCAGGCGTCAGGCGTCAGGCGTCAGGGGTCGGGTGTGGCGTGCTTCATTCTGTACTCCGTTCCCATTCCCGTTTCCGTTCCCGTGCCTGTTCCCCGTTCCCCGTTCCCCGTTCCGTTCCCTTGTCCTACTCGTACCTCAAGGCCTCGATCGGATCCAGGCCGGCCGCGCTCCGGGCGGGCCAGATGCCGAACACAAGGCCGATCGCCGCACTGACCCCGAACGCCACGGCCACGCTCTCGCTGGACACCAGCGCATTCCAGCCGTTGGCCCTGGCGAGCACTCTGGTGGCCCAGACGCCGAGGACGATTCCGGTGACGCCGCCGGCGAGGCACAGGACCAGGGCCTCGACCAGGAACTGGTACAGGATGTTGATCCGGGTCGCGCCCAGCGCCTTGCGGACGCCGATCTCCCGGGTCCGCTCGGTCACCGACACCAGCATGATGTTCATGATGCCGATGCCGCCGACCACCAGGCTGACCGCGGCGATGCTGGCCAGCAGGGTCGTGAAGATCTGGGTCGCCGCGGCCTGGGTCGCCAGAAACTCCTGGGCGTTGCGGATCTGGAAATCGTTGTCCTGACCCGGGCGAATCTTGTGCTCCCGGCGCATGACCCGTTCGATGTCGACCATGCCCTGTTCCAGGGGGACGCTGTCCCGGATCTGCACGCTGATGCTCCGCAGCCGGTCGGTTCCGAAGACCCGGTAGCGCGCGGTCTGAAGCGGGATCACGATCTGCTCGTCGGGGTTCTGCCATGAGCCGCCGCCGGAGCCCTTGGGCGCCATGATCCCGATGACCTCGAAGGTGAGGCCCCGGAGCTGCAGCGTCTGATGCAGCAGGCCTGCCGGATTCGCCCCCAGCATGTTGGGGACTTCCGAGCCCAGCACCGCGTAGCGCTCCCGCCCCGCGTCATCCCCAGCGGTGAAGAACTTTCCGTGCTGCAGCTGATAGTTCTTGACCACGGCCCAGTTCGGGCTCGCTCCGACCACGGTGGTGTTGATGTTCAGGTTGAGGTACTTGACCTGGGCGCTGTTCTGAATCTCGGGGACGACCGCCTGGATGAGCTGGCCGTCGCGCTCCAGGGCTTCGGCGTCGTCGACCGTCAGACTGACCCGGTTGTTGGAGGCAACCCCCCTGGCGAACGACTGCCCTGGGTAGACGGTGAGGACGTTCGCGCCGAGAGAGGCGATCTGCTGCTCCACCGCCCGCTGGGCCCCGGTGCCCAGCGCGACCATGGTGATCACCGCGCCGACTCCGATGATGATGCCGAGCGCGGTCAGCAGCGATCGCAGGGTGTTGGCCCGGATGGATTGCAGGGCCACCCGAATGATTTCCCAGATCTGCATGGTCAGTTCCTCGGCGGACTCGACGGCTGGGGCCGCGCCCCGGAACCGGACGGCCGGGACTGCATCCCCGGGATACCGCCGCCGGTCATCCGCTGGACCCGCTGTTTGAATTCCTGCTGCGACTGGATCAGGCTGGTGCTGGGCAGGACCAGGACCGAATCCCGCTCCGTCAGCCCACTGGTTACCTCGGCATAGTCCAGATCGGTCAGTCCGGTCCGGATCCGGGTGGCGACCGGCTGGCCGCCGCGCAGCACGAAGACGACGTACTCCCCGCCGAAACGAGTGTCCTGCTGAGGCCGCCGGGCCCCGCCCGGACCCTCGCCGCCCAGGCGGCCACCGCCGCTCCCCCGGCCACGGAACACCTGTTGCAGCAGGGCTGCCTCCGTCGCGGTGAGCTCCTGCCCCGAGAAGCGCTTGCGCATTGCCGCCTCGACCGCCGCTTCCGAGACCCCTGCGGGGAGCGGGATCTCTCGTCCGTTCGGCAGGGTCAGGGTATGGGGAGCCGGCTGGTCCGCCACCTCGCGCAGCTTGACCCCGGTATCCCGGGTCTGATCGGCCGCGGCCAGCTGGGCCCGCACCTGGGCATCGGAGAGGCCGAGGACCTGGGCTGCGGAATTGACATCCCGCGGGGTGCGGAGGGCCCCGTTGGGAATCGCGAGCACGCCGTCGCGGCGACCGACATGGATCTCCACCTCCGAGTTCATGCCTGGCTTGAGCAGGCCTTCGCGGTTCCGGATGCTGACCCGGACCGGGAACATGGTGACGTTCTGCTGCACCGTGGCCTGAGGCTCGATCTTGAGCACCGTTCCTTCAAAGGGCCGGTTGGGGTAGGCATCCACCTCCACGGTGGCCTGGAGCCCTGGCTGGACCTTGCCGATATCGGTTTCGTCAACCAGGGTGCTGACTTGAACCCGGTTGAGATCGGCCATCCGCATCAGCACTGTGCCTTCGCCCACGTTGCTGGTGGGCGAGGAGATCACCTGGCCCCGCTCCACATCCATTTCGATCACCGTGCCGGTGATCGGGGCCCGGACATCGGTCTGATCGAGCGTGATCTCGGCGTTCTGGAGTGCCACCTGGGCGGTGACCACTCCCGCCTTGGCGGTGGCGTAGTCGAGATGGGCCGATTCCAGCTCGGTCTGGGTGATGGATTGAGTCTGGTAGAGCTCGTCCGCCCGATCCTGCTGGGACTGGGCATTCTGGAGCCGGGCCTGGGCGACCTCGAGACTGGCCCTGGCCTGCTCCACGTTGTTGCGGGGGAACCGGGGGTCGATCCGCACC
>CALMOP010000026.1 GCA_937871775.1 uncultured Gemmatimonadota bacterium
GTCGCCGCTGGCACTCCGGGCAGTCGGCCAGGTGGGCCCGGACCGATGGTTCCCCGGATCCTCCCGGCTGCCCGTGCCGCAGCCGCTCCAGCTGCTCTTCCTCAATGTGCATCGGCCGCCTCGCCATAGGCATTGCGGAAGCCATCCCGGGCCCGCGCCAGCAGGGTTCCCACGCTGGCCTCGTTCAGATCCAGTGCCGCCGCCATGTCCCGGTAGCCGTACCCTTCCGCCCGCAGCAGTAACAGCCGCTGTTCTCGCTCCGGAAGGGTGGCCAGCGCCGCCCGCACCCGGCCCGCTCGATCGGCCGCCTCCGCTCCCAGGTAGGGACTCGGCGGCGGATCCGCCATCGCCTCCTCCGCCCGAGCCGGCGGCAGCAGTCGGAGTCTGCGAGCCCGGGTGGTACGCACATTCCGGAACAGATTCAGGGCGACACTGATGAGCCAGGCCTCCGGCGCGTCCGGCATGGCGTTCCGGCGATACAGCCGGACGAACGCCTCCTGAGCCAGGTCCGCCGCCAGTTCCGGATCCCCGGACAGCCGGTCCAGAACCCGGAACATCCGGTGGTGATGGGCGTTGAACAGGGCCACGAAGCGGTCGTGGAATGGCGCGTCCGGCTCACTCAAGCGGTCCCCCGGTTCACCGACCCGTCTCCACGCTAGGAGCCGGCGTCCTGGTGCTCTTGTGACAGGCGCGGGGGGAGAATCGCCTCAGAACTCCCAGTCGAGCCCGGCGACCAGCGGGGCCCGGGGCCGCATCTCGATGCCGGTGGATGGACTGGCCACCCCATCCTGGGAGTAGCTGAGCAGATTGCCGCGGCCCAGCAGATTGGTCACGGTACCATACAGCCCCAGTCTCGCCTCACGCCGTCCCATCAGGAAGCGCCATTCCTGCCGCACTCCGAGGTCGATCCGCAGGTAGGCGGGCAGGGACGTCGATCCCAGCGGCTGCTGGCCGTAGTGCGGACTTCCGGCAAACTCACAGCCCCGGTCCCTCAGGTTGCAGGATTCCCACTCGAAATTCCCGGGAATGGTGGTGGTGCGTCTTCCCCAGGCGCCGCTCATGGCGGCCCGGAGCGACAGCGAGGGGGTGGGGGTCACCGTCACTCCCCCATTCACGACATGGCTGGCGGCGAACTCGGGGACATAGGTCTCGCCGTTCCCCGTCAACCGAATCCGCTGCCAATCGTACCGACCGACCAGCTTCACCCGTCGGGTTGTGAACCCCAGTTCGGCCGCGATCCCTTGGGCCGCGCCGGTCCCGACGGCGAAGCCGTGGGTCGCGAACGGCTCGCCATCGACGGGGGCCACCAGCACCACATCGGTGAGTCGGCGCCGGTAGGCCTGGGCGCCGAGGCGCAGGGTCGCAGTGGGCTGGTAATCGGCGGCGACCAGGAGCTGATCGCTCCGAGCCACGGGGAGCCCCGCCGCGCCCGCGCCCAGGTAGAGATCCACCGGGAAGATGTTGCCCACCACCGACTCGGGGTTTCGCAGCGATTGGGCAAACTGATGGCGCCGCGCCGCACGGACCGAGAGGGAAACCCGGTCGGTGGCGTTCCAGTGAAATTCGGCCTGCGGCCCCACCCGGACCGTCGACCCGGAGAGGCTCAGGGTGCCGCCGACCCCGAAACCGGCGCGGGCCGCGACGGCCGCACGGTGTTCGGCGGTCACGCTGGTCAGGAGGGTCCGGGTGCCGGTCGCCCACCCGGAGCCCGAGGAGTCGGGAGTGACCCGGTACCCGGTTCGGGTCTCCTCCACCCGGATCCCCAGGACGCTGACGGCGCCCGGCCGCCGCCTCTCGACCACGGCGAGCACCCCGCCGTCCCGCCGGTCCGAGGCCAGCGTGGCGGGCCCCGCCGGGGCCGCCCAGTCACTACCGGCATCCGTCGAAGCACGCCAGGCCCGGAGTCCGATGCTGCCGCCGGGGAACTGCCGCTGCCAGGCCATCCCCAGCGAGAGGCTGTGCCACGAGAATCGGTTGCGGGACGATGACAGGGAGTCACCGCCGGCGGTCGCGTCCGAGCTGATCTGGTTCCAGTTGCGGTAGCCGAGCACTCGGGCCTCCCCTCCCAGCAGGGGCAGCGTCAGCCGGGCGAGTCCGTCTCCCGTCCGGCCGTCCAGGTACGAGCGCTCTCCAGTGGGTGCGATCACCCGCGGGAACCCCGATCGGAGGCTGAACAGGAAGCCGGTGCCGAGGGGCGCAGGGCCATCTACGGTCAGGCGGGCCTGGGAGCTGCTGAACCCGCCGCGTGTTTGGAGCCGGGTGCCGGAGGTGCGGCTGGTGGCCTGGACCGTGCCTGCGAGCGCCGGGGCTCCGGCCGGCGGGGCACTGGTGGAGGAGAGGTCCACCCGGCTCACCGCGTCCGGGTTCCAGGCGGCGAACATCCCGGCCGCGTGATAGGGATTGAGTACCGGAATGCCATCGAGGAGATAACCGATCTGATCCGCAGCGCCGCCCTGGACGTGGAGGCCGGTGGGCGATTCCGGGGCGAGCACCACGCCGCCCCCTTGCAACGACTGCAGCAGGTCGGGCTCGGCCAGGAGAGGACTGTGGCGCTCGGTCAGCACCGAGACGCCACGGTCTGACCAGCTGGAGAGGGCCCCGCCATCACCACCGACGCGTGAGGAACGCACCTCGATGGGCGCCAGGACCACCGGCTCGGGGTCGAGCGCCAGGTCGAGCGCCAGGGTACCGCCGGCGGGGGCCAGAATCCGGATGGCGCGGGGAGCGTACCCGATGGCGCGAACCACGAACTGGTGCTCGCCAGCCGGGATTCCGGCCAGCAGGTAGCGACCATCGGCCCGGGTACCCGACCCGGATACGTCGACATCGACCACGACAACCATGGCGCCGAGGAGCGGAAGCGCACTCTCCGCATTGCGGACCACGCCGGTGATGCTGGCCGTCTGGGTGTCTGGCGCGGCGAGCACCATCTGCATCGCACCAAGCAGCAGAGCCGCGTTCATGGATGCCTCCGGGCGGGAGGGATGCAAACGTCGTACCAATGTCGCTAGTCTACCGCCCCCTTTCCAGCTCCGCCACCCACACATCGAACTTCGCGTCGAGCGGCGGCAGGTAGATCCGACCGGCCAGGGCAGCCGTGACTCGGCCCAGGACGTCGCTCACGACACCCGCTTCACCATCACTGCTAGCATTTCGTCCATCGGCTCCCTTTCGGAGTTTACGGTACGGCGGTACGGCGGTAACGGCGCAGTTGAAGTTTGGTTGATGGGCGTTGTGCACCATGGCGAATGGCACCATATGAACGATTCGATGCATGGCGCTTATCCCATGAGCTGGTTTTGGCGGTCTATCGATTGACCGCTGCGTGGCCGGTCCACGAGCGGTACGGCCTGGTCAGTCAGGTCCGACGGGCCGCCGTCTCGATCGCCTCCAACATCGCGGAAGGGGCGGCCAAACGCGGGCACAGAGAATTCCGGCGGTACGTTGACATTTCCCTCGGCTCCCTTTCCGAACTGACCTACCTGCTGCGGCTGGCCCTCGACCTCGGGTATTTGACCGAGGACGACCATCGCTCCACCGAGCAGCTGCGAAATCGGACGGGCCAAATGACTTGGCGACTGTACCAGGCCATCTCAGCGAAGGCTCGCTAGGGTACGTTGCCGCCGCTACCGCCGTACCGCCCCTACCGCCCCGCCTCCCCGGCCAACTTGGCCATCCGTGCCTTAACGTCCTTCACCTGCGGCTGCAGTACCGGGTCGGCGTCCTTCCAGAGGCTCACGAAGCGGCTGTAATACTCGAGGGCCTTGTCCTTGTCGCCCCGCTCCTCATACATCTCGCCCAAGCGCTGGTCGGTCCGGGCCTGGCTGAGACCGTCCTGAAACATTCGAGAGATTTCACCTGGCGCGGTGACAGCCCGCTGGTAGGCCGCGAGGGCGGAGTCGGGCTGATGGGCCATCTCATAGGCAGTTCCCAGCTCAAACAGGGCGCAGTTGGTGCACCCGCTCTCGTCATACCAGGCCCGGAATGCCGTGATGGCATCCTCGGCCCTTCCTTCCGCCAGAGCGATATCGCCAGCCGCCTCGTGACGCCCGGCATTGCCGCGCCGATATCCCTCCGGTACTGCGGCGGCGTAGTCCGCCAGCAGACCCTTCGCGCGGGACGCCTGACCCGCCACCGCATAGAAGGTGGCCAGATCGGTGTAGGGCCGGTCGTACGCCGGCAGGGAGCTGAGCGGATGCTGCTGCAGCGCGGCGTCCACGGTGCGGATCGCGGCCGCTCGATCTCCGCCCAGCTGCAGCTGCATCCGGGCCAGCCCCGCTGCCGCACTCAGCGCCGCCCCAGGCACCTTCCGCTTCTCGCTCAGCGCAATCGACTCGGTGAAGTGGGGCTCGGCTTCGCTCAACCGCCCTTGGGTCTCGGCAATAGAAGCGAGGCTCCCCGCCACCCACCACTGAACCAGGGGTGCCCGGTTGGCGACACCAAGCCGAAGGAAGGCCTGCTGGGCACTGTCGAATTCGCCGTAGCTGGCTAGTGCCATGGCCTCGGCAACCATCGGCCCGGGACCCTGCGATACTGCCTTGGCGAACTGATCAAGGGCGATCCTCGCCTCTGAGCGTCGCCCCTGTCGGAGTTTCACGCTGAACAGGGTGAAGGGGACCCCACCGGCATCGAGCTCCCCTACCCGGCTCGCGAGCCGTTCGGCCTCCGGATACTGCCTCAGTTGCTCTAGAATGGTGGCGAGGTTGCTGAGCGCAATGAAGTCGTCCGGATCGAGTTCCAGTACGGAGCGATAGGCCTGGACGACTTTGTCGAGGTTAACGTCCACATTCCAGTAGTAGATTGCCTCTGCCTGACGCCGCTCGATCTCGGGCAGTCGGTCTCGGTACTGAAAGGCCTTGGTGGCCGCGGCGACGACCGACGTTTGGGTGCCTGCGAAATTCAGCGCGACCGCCAGCTTCCGCCAAGCCATGGCGAAGGTGCTGTCGATCGCCACTGCCTGCTGCAGCAGATCGACGGCGCGCTCAAACTCACCAAGGGTGTGGGCCCGCACCCCTTCGGAATACAACCGCAGCGCCTCGAGAGAGCTGGTGGTCACCTTTTCCAGCGGCTGGTTGTCACGGATGCTGCGGAGCGATTCGCCGATCCGCTCCCGCATCCGCCTCGAGAGCCGGTCCAGCGCCTTGAGGATCTGGCCATCGTCATCGGCGGTCTCGCGGAGCGCCACCAGCTCCGCTCCGTCGGCTGCCGAGACCACCCGCGCGGCGAGCACGAAGCCCTTGCCCACCGGGTTGATCTCGCCTTCCACCACTGCCTTGGCGCCTTCCCGCAACGCCACGTCATGCGCCGTGATGGGGTCGAGTGTCTGGCGGGGATTCTTGCCCATCCGCTGCAGCGCGCTGCCGATGTCGGACGAGCCCAGCACCTTGATCACCGCCGACTGGGCCAGGTCGATCCGGAACGCCTCGGAGATCGAGCTGCCCAGGCTAGTGTCGGCTGCCTTGGTGAGGAAGTCCGCCACGATCAACTTGTCCTGGGCAGCGAGCCGGCCCGACGCCACCAGCGTGCCCACCGGCCCGATGCCCAGCAGTCGCATCGCGGTGTAGACGACCGCGGCCGCGGCCAGCCCGCCGAACGCCAGGTAGCCGCCTCGAGTCGCCTGTTTCCAGGTCACCAGCCGCTGCACCCCGGTTTCGCCGCTCGCCGACCACATGCCCGTGGCCCGCGCCGCCGCGCGGCGCCGCTCGATCAGCCCGGTAACCACCATCACCGGCAGTCCGATGGCGAGCAGGGCCAGCGCCGCCAGCGGCACCCAGTCGGGCAGGCCCAGCTGAATCGTGAGGAAGTACACCGCGCCCAGGATCGCGGCCGACGCGAGCAGGTAGAGCCCGCCGACCCGGAAGGGATGCCCATACCATGGGTCCGGAGCCGTCACGGCCCTGGTGGGCTGAGTCTGGGCCGGGGTGCTGCCGCCGCTCGGCGTGCCCAGCGCCTCCAGCCGCTCCACCACCTCTTCGGCGCTCTGCCACCGGTCGGCCGGCCGCTTGGCGAGGCAGCGCATGATGACTTCCGCCAGCCCCGGCGGACAGGCGGCGCGCTGCTCGGTAACCGGCTTCGGCGCCTCGGTCACGTGCGAGGCCAGCACCTGCTGCGGGGTGAGTCCCGTGAACGGCGGCCGCCCCGTGAGCAGCTCGTATCCCATCGCCCCCAGGGCGTAGATGTCGGCCCGGTGATCGACATGGGGGTCGGCCGCCGCCTGTTCCGGCGCCATGTAGGCCGGGGTGCCAAGGGCCACGCCGACGGTGGTGAGACTCTGCCGCCCGGTGGCTTCGCTCACCGCCTTGGCCACCCCGAAGTCCATCACCAGCGCGTGGCGACCCGAGAGCATCACGTTGTCGGGCTTGATGTCGCGGTGCACCACCCCCTGGCCGTGGGCGTAGGAGAGGGCGTCGGCCACGTCCCGCAGCAGGCGAGTCGCCTCCGGGACCGGCAGCTCCCCCTTGTGGGTCAGCCGGTCCCGCAGCGATTCGCCCTCGATGTAGGGCATGACATAGTAGAGGAAGCCACCGGCCTCCCCCGAGTCGAGCAACGGCAGGATGTGGGGGTGCTGCAGCTGGGCGGCGATCTTGATTTCGCGCAGGAACCGGTCGGGGCCGAGGGTGGCCGCCAGCTCGGGGCGGAGCACCTTCACGGCCACCCGGCGCTGGTGCTTCACGTCCTCCGCGAGATAGACGGTCGCCATACCGCCGGCGCCGATCTCCCGGGTCAGATTGTAGTGGGACTCGAGGGCGTCCCTGAGACGCTGGAGAGGATCGCTCAACCGCGGGCCTGGGCAGGGGCAGAGTTCATGGGCTGAGGCGGAACTTACGCCGGAACCGGAAGGTCGGCCAGCGGCCGGCTGGCGGCTCATGCACGATCATTCGTCGTGAAGGCGAGGAGGCGAGGAGGCGAGAAGGCCAGAAGGCCAGGGGAAGGCTCCCCCTCTCCTCTCGCCTCCTCGCCTCCCCTACTCCTCCGCCGCCCCACCGGCCCGCGCCACCTGATCGGCCTTGATCTTGCCAGCATCGAACTTCCGGGCTGAGACCAGCATCTTGTCGATGGTCTCGTCGAAGTCCGCTTTCTGGCCCCGCTTCAGGGTGAACCTGAGCGGGTTGATCCGCGCCAGCACGAACGCCTTTAGATAAGGACTGTCGAGACCCCGGGCCTTGAGACCGTCCACTGCCTCTTTCACCGCCTGGTCCAGCTCCAGCAGCCGCTCCGCCCGTTCCCGCCGGATCTTGAGCGCCGCCGAGAGCTTCTGCCCCAGAAAGACTTCAACCCGCTTCAGCACCGGGTGATAGGCTCCCCCGGAGAAGCGACCGTTCTGCTGATAGCAGCAACCCAGGGTCAGCAGCGACGGCTCTTCGAACTCCGTCTCGTAGCTCTTCTCGGCCCGATCGTCGAGCTCCACCAGGGCTTCAGCCAGGCGGATCACCTCGAAGGCACGCTCTCGCACGTTGTGGGCCTTCTCGCAGTTGAGCACCAGGATCCGATGGGCCACCTCGGGTTCCGGCACCACCAGCGCGACCAGGGTCCGGGCCCCCAGCGCCCGCATTGCCCCCAGCCGGTGGTTGCCGTTCGGGGTCCAGTACTCCCTCTCGGCCGCCCGCACCGCGATGACCGGGTCCATGAAGCGTCCCAGCCGCCGCATTGCCTCGGCCAGCCGCGCCACGTGGGTCTCGGAGAGGTCACGCTGATACGGGGTGGGCTGCACCAGTTCGATGGGCAGCGCCGCCAGCACCTGCCAGGAGCCGCCCAGCGGTTCGCGGTAAACACCGATCACCGCGCCGCCATCGGCCTCGATCTCCGAGGTGAGCCGCCCAATTGGCGCCGGTGCTGATTCCGCGGCGACCTGGGCCGCCGTGAGTCCCCGAGGTTCCGCCACCTTCTTGCGGCTCTTGCGGGGTTTCTTGTCGCTCTTCTCCGCCATGGCAACCTCGCTCGGCTCAGCCGCCCAGCTCCGGCGGCAGCCGGAGCCCGGGGCGCTCGTTGTCCCACAGGATCGACATCACCCACCAGCGTGAGCCGTCCCAGAACAGCTGGATGTTGTTGATGCCACGCAGATACGGCGGACCTTCGGGGGTGCGCCTCAGTTCATAGGCCGAGAGCACCTGCGCGATGTGGCCAAAGCGCCACTCCTGGCGGCCGATCTCGACCTCGTAGACGGCATCGGCCGCGAAGATCGGGGCCCGGCTCGCGATATAGCCATCGAGATCGAAGACCTCGATCAGCCCCGCGCCGTCGGGACCGGACCGGGTCGGCATCAACCGGGCCCCGGGGTGCAGCAGTCGCCGCTCGAGGGCCCAGTCACGCGGAGCGCCAGCGGGGCCCGAGATGGTCCGATACAACGCCGCGACGATACTCGGGATGCTGGTCAGGTCCACCGGCTGCGACTGGCCCGCGGCACGACCTGACACTGAATCCACCATGCGACCACCCTCCCGCAATAAGCGGCGTCTCCAAGCACGGTACTGGTCGGGTGAAGGATACCGCCGTTACCGCCCCTACCGCCGTTATCTTGTGAAGCCCCGGATCCGCGAACCAGGAAACCGCATGCCTGACGTCTGCCGTCGCCCCCGTTCCCGTCTGACCCGGTTACCGCTGCTGCTCCTCCTGGGATGTGCCCCGGCACCGCCCGCTCAGCCGGAAACCGCCCCTAAGCCCGCGCCCACCCCGGCGCCGCCACCGCGTCCGGGGCCCGGGGGCACCACCCTCCGGGACCAGATCTCCGGAACCACCCAGCGATTGCAGGCCGTCAGCGCGGTGAGCTCGCAGGTCGTCTGGGCCAGCGGCCTCGGGGGAACCTTCAGCCTGAGTACCGACGGGGGGGCGACCTGGGATGCCTCCGTGGTGCCGGGAGCGGACAGTCTGCAGTTCCGCGACATCGCAGCCTTCGACGCCAGGACCGCCTATCTCCTGAGCGCCGGCAACGGCGCCAGCTCCCGCATCTACAAGACCATCGATGGCGGGCGGAACTGGCAACTCCAGTTCATCAATCGGGACACGCTGGCGTTCTATGATTGCTTCGCGTTCTGGGATCGGAATCATGGTATCGCCTGGAGCGACAACGTAGGTGGCAAGTTCCCCTACCAGACCACCGTGAACGGGGGCGAGATCTGGACTCCGCACACTCTCGATGGCGCCAGTCCGGGTGAAGGAGCCTTTGCGGCCAGCGGCACCTGCGTGATCACCCGGGGCAGCCGGGAGGCCTTCGTCGCCACCGGGGCCGGGACCAGCTCCCACATTCTGTACACCGCGGACCGTGGGGTGACCTGGCGCTGGACCACAACCCCGATCCCGCAGGGCCGTCCCGGCAGCGGCCACACCACGGTGGCCTTCCGCGATGAGCGGCACGGACTCGCCGCCGGTGGGGACATCGCCGCCGACAGTACCTCGACGGACAACGTGGTCACCACCGAGGACGGCGGCCGCACCTGGACCGTGGCGGGGCGCCCAGCGTTCCGCGGCCCGGTCTACGGCGCGGTCTATGTCCCCGGCGCCGGGGCCACGGTGGTCGCCGTGGGTCCAGCCGGCGCCAGCTGGTCCCGCGACGACGGCCACACCTGGATGCCACTGGACAGCCTGAGCTACTGGAGCGTGGGGTTCGCAGCCCACACGGCCGGGTGGCTGGTCGGCCCCGGGGGCCGTATCACCAAGGTCATGCTTCCCTGACCCGAATGCCGGCATCCGCGCAAGTGCCGCTCCGCCCGGTGTCGAGTCGCCTCGGGCAGGCCGCGCCTCCGACTTCGGTGGCTGAAACGGCACGTCGAGCGCCGCCGCTCCGGGACTACCGTTCCCCGGCTTCCAGGTACCGCACCAGGCGGTCAGCGAGCTCCTCCAGCTCCGCGGACCGCTTGCGAAACGCGCCGCCGAACAGCCTCCGGGCCAGTCCGTAGCTCCCGCCCACCCCGGTAAGCGCCAGTCCGGCCGCGATGATGGGAGAGTGGAACACCCCCATGCCGATCCCCATCCACAGCCCCATGCTGCCACCGCCCAGCCCGCCGATCAGGCCACCGAAGTAGGCCCCCAACTGGGGCTTCAGGTTCTCCTCGATCCGGATCCGGGTCTCACCCTCCACCGGCCGGAGGCTTACGAAGACCTGGCGCCCGGGCGAGCCGCCGTACTGCGCCGTCTGCCACGACAGCTCCCGGGCCAGGCGGCTGACCTGCCCCACGTTGCCGATGGTGGAACGAATGGCGTCGACGATGCTGGGGGCTTCGGCCTCGCCGAATTCGCCCCGGGCGGTACGCTCGATGATGATGCGTGACGGCGCCCCGACCAGCGGGTGGGCCCGTACCGGCAGGGTGGTCCGCCCCGCCACCTCGCGCGCGGCCGCCGCCACATGCTCCGCCGGGATGCCCACCTCACCAGCGATCCGGGTCAGCCCGCCCAGCGACAGCCCGTCGGATGTGGGCCCGCTGGCCTCCAGCTCCGCAGCCCGCGCCAGAATCCGGTCCCGCTCGGCGGTCTGAAACCGGGGTGTCGGACTCGACGCTTCCTCCAGTGCCCGGGCGAACTCGCCGGGCGTGGGCGTGCGCCGTCCGTCGCGCAGTTGCAGGCCGCGCACCAGCACCGCCTCGATCGCCCCCGGCAGCTGATCCAGCCGCGCCCGGTGGGTCGCGGGGGCATCGGTGAACCGCTGCACCCGGAGGGATTCCTCGCCGGGCCACATCCCGGGCAGTTCCCCCACCAGCATTTCGTAGGTGGTGGCCGCCAGGGAGTAGACGTCGCTGCGCTCGCTGAGATCGGTGACGCCCGCAGCCTGCTCGGGGCTCATGTAGCCCACGGTGCCGACCGGGTAGCCAGTGCGGGTCAGCGCCTGATCGGTGGCGGTGGTCAACGCCTTGGCGACGCCGAAATCGGCCACCAGGGCGTGGCCTTCGGAGATGAGGATATTTTCCGGCTTGATATCCCGATGGATGACCCCCTGCCGGTGGGCATAGTCCAGCGCGCCGGCGACCTCCCGCACCAGCACCAGGACCTCCGAGCGGGGCAGTGGCCGCTCCCGCAGCAGCCGCTGGCGCAGCGATTCCCCCTCGACAAACGGCATGACGTAATACAGCTGGCTCGCCGCCTCGCCCGCCTCGATCAGCATCAGGATGTGGGGGTGTTGCAGCCGGGCCGCGATCTGGATCTCGCGCTGGAACCGCTCGGCCCCAAGGGTGGCGCTCAACTCGGCGTGCAGCACCTTGATGGCGACGGTGCGGCCATAGCGCTGATCCGCGGCCCGGTAGACGGTGGCCATGCCCCCCCGACCCACAACACGCTCGAGGGCATACCGCCCCTCGAGCGCGCCCTGCAGGTTGGCCGGAAGGTCAGGCATGGCGCTCCCCGGGGAGCCGGCTCACTTGAACGACAGCAGCTCGACTTCGAAGACCAGGGTGGCGTTCGGCGGAATCGTGGGCGGGGACCCGTGCGGCCCGTAAGCCAGCTCCCCCGGAATCCAGAACTGATACGTGGAACCCGCGTTCATCAGCTGGACCCCTTCGGTCCACCCCTGGACGACCTGGTTGAGCTTGAAGGTCGCCGGTCCACCGTGACGCTTGGAGGAGTCGAATTCGGTTCCGTCCAGCAGCTTGCCCGAATAGCCCACCGTGACCTGACTGGTGGCCTTGGGTCGCGGTCCGGTGCCCGCCTTGATGATCTTGTACTGCAACCCGCTGGCGGTGGTGACCACGCCTTCCTTGCCCTTGTTGTCAGCCATGAACTTGGCACCCTCATCCTTGTTGGTTATGCCCGCCGCAGAGTCCTTCACCTGCTGGGCACCCATCATCTTGACCTGCAGACTCATCATGATCGGCTGGGCCATGGAGTCGGGGATCCGGGCCGTTGACCCGGCCATGCCCTCCTGCATGCCGCGATAGAACAGCTCCGGCTTCACCGGCGCCGACTGCTGCCGCATGTTCTGGCCCATCTTGTAACCCAGGACGTAGCTGGCGCTGTCTTCCAGGGTGCTCAGCCGGGCGCTGCCGCCCGCCTGAGTGCCGCACCCGAAAGTCAGGGCGCTCGCGGCGATCAGCGCCGGGAGGGCCATGGATCTCATGAATACTCCGAATAGGGGGAAACAGGGCACGTCGGAACGGGGCGGAATATAGCCGGCGAGGGCCCCGGCGCGAACCAAGCCGCGGGGGCCCATCACCAGTAAGGCCCGGGCCAGTCTCGTAGGGGCGACCCGCCGGGTCGCCCCTACGACTGGCAAACAGAGCGGGGGGCGGCGTACGCCGCCCCCCGCTCGACCTGCCTGGTCGGGACCGCTCAGCTGGCCGGCGGAACCGACCGGGTCACGGTGAACTGGCCGCAGCCCGTGAAATCGATCTGGACATTGGTGATTTCGCCGTTCCGGGTCACGACCAGCTGCAGCGTCCCGCTGGTCAGTTGCGGCGACTGGGTACACGCCGGGTCGAAGTGCAACGGGGTCGCTGTGGTGGTCTGCAGGCTCCAGCTGCGGTTCTCCGAGACCCAGGTGCCAGTGCCGTTCAGGGTCCAGTCACCTTGCGGCAGTCCCTGTCCAAATGCAATGGTGCCCGCGGTCGTCGCGGTGAACTTGGCCACCCAGTCCTTGGTGTGGGTCGAGGTACGGCCGCCGGGGAGGGTCCACACGCTGACGAAGTTGGTGATGGTGTGACCCAGGGTGTCGGCGTCGCTCCCCCATTCCCGGCCGCCGTTATGCACCACGCTGAAGCTGCGCATGGGGAATACCAGGTTGGTCCGGGTCCGGCTCAAGTCGATGAAATGGTGCCTGACTCCAAGGCTCACGTTGAGTGGATCGGGGTCGACGACATCCACTATCCCGTTCACCACGTCCTGAAACACGCCCATCCGGGTGAGGGTGCAGTCGGTGAAGGTGAACCGCACCGAGTCGGGTACTGGATCGGCATCGCTGTTTGTTACGGTGGAGATTCCCAGGCAGCCCGGCAGTGGTGGCGACGCGAGGGTGCGTGGCCCGGAGTTCGAGGCCAGGGTGACGCCGGTCGAGGCGTCGAAGGTCGAGGCATCCATCAGTTCCGCGAAGTCCTCTGACACGACGCCGCCGACTTCCTGGGCCTCGACGGCCGTCATGGTGTTGGCATCGGTGGTCGGGGTGATGCTGTCGGAACAGGCGTTCATCCCCAGCGCGGCGGCCAGGAGCACCGCGCCCGCTGCATTCCGGTAATACGGCATACACGACTCCTCACTGTGGGTTCTTGGGTTGTGGCCAGCTTCAGTCCGTTGGATGTCCCCTTGGTCCGGCCGTTAAGCCGTGACCTGGATCACAACTCCGGTCGTGAAGTTGAAACGCCGGCATTTCGAGCCGTACCTCGGGCCGCTTCGCCTGCACGGATCGCGCCTCACAAATGCAGGAGTTGGGCCGTGCCACCGGCTGATTGGCGGCACATGCCGGCCCATGGTCAGTGACGCGAAATCGCTCCCCTGAAGGTCGCCGGGTTGACCGCGCCGGTTCCTGGAGTAGGTTTCCCCAAATACCCCACCTTGGACTCGGGTACTCAATGCCTCATGTGCTGATGGTTTATCCCGAGTTCCGCTCGGCTTCATTCTGGAATTACCGCGATACCTGTCAGCTGATGGACGCCCGCTATCCCGCGGCGCCGCTCGGGCTGATCACCGTTGCTGCCACCGGAGTGGGACGTCCGGCTGGTCGATCGGAATGTCGATCGACTGCATGATGCGGATCTCGAATGGGCTGATCTGGTCTTCACCGGCGGGATGCTCCCCCAGCAGCTGGACTGCCTGGAGTTCATCCGACGGGCGCGGGCGCTGGGCAAGTACGTGGTGGTTGGCGGCCCCGATGCCACCTCCAGCCCGCGGGTCTACCACGAGGCGAACACCCTGGTGCTGGGCGAGGCCGAGGTGACGCTGGCGCCCTTCCTGGCTGACTTCAGCCGGGGCACCCCCCAGCCGGTCTACCAGAGTGAGGCCAAGGCCAACGTCGCGGAATCACCCACTCCCCGCTTCGATCTGCTCAAGTTCGACCGCTACAACCATGTCGGCATTCAGTGGTGTCGGGGTTGTCCGTTCAACTGCGAATTCTGCGATATCATCGAGCTGTTCGGCCGCGTGCCGCGCGCGAAGACCTCGGACCAGATCGTCCGCGAGCTGGACCGGCTCTACGATCTCGGCTATCGCGGCCACATCGACCTGGTAGACGACAACTTCATCGGCAACAAGAAGCTCGCCAAGCAGTTCCTGCCGGTGCTCAAGGGGTGGCTGGAGGAGCGGAACTGGCCGTTCGAGTTCACCACCGAAGCCTCGATCAACCTGGCAGACGACGAAGACCTGATGCGGCTCATGCGGGAGGTCGGTTTCTTCGCGATCTTCGTCGGCATCGAGAGTCCCGATACCGAAACGCTGATCGCCATGCAGAAGCGGCAGAACACCAAGCGCTCCATCGCGGAAAGCGTCGAAAAGCTCTACCGGGCCGGCTTTTTCGTGAATGCCGGGTTCATCATCGGATTCGACACCGAGCGTGGCAGTGTCGCGCCCGGCATCATCCAGTGCATCGAGGACACCTCAATCCCCGCTGCCATGGTGGGCCTGCTCTACGCCCTGCCCAACACCCAGCTGACGCGCCGCCTGGCCACCGAGGGACGGCTGCACCAGGACTCGGACCTCCAGCCGGCCGGCATCGGGGATCAGTGCACCGCGGGCATCAACTACGATCCCTGCCGGCCCAGGGCGGATATCCTGCGCGACTATCTCGAGGTGATCGAGAACGTCTACGCCCCGAAGGCCTATTTCGCCCGGGTCGCCCGGGTGGGACGGATGCTCGAGTCCCGCGGCCGCCGCTATCGGCCCTCGCTGCGCCGCTGGGCCAGGGAGACCCGAGGGTTCTTCCGCATGGCGGCACGTATCGGCATTCGTGGGGAGTCCGCGGTCCCGTTCTGGCGGGCCTTCCTGGGAACCCTGCTGCACAACCCCCGTTCGATCCGCTATGCCGGGGCCCTGTGCGGTCTGTACGTCCATTTCGGGCCGTTCTCGAAGTATGTCGCCGGACAGATCCGGCAGAGCATCAGCCGAGCCGATCAGACGCCCAGCGTGGTCGCCGTGGCCCCGGTCCGTCGCGAACGGGTGCGCCCGGCCGTCACTGTCTGATCCCGCGCCCCGCCCGCCTGACGGGGGCCGGCAGGTTCCCCACCTTCATCGCCTTTCATCCTCCCGATAGCCTGACCTGATCTCATCGGGAGATCAGGCCAGGGCCTCGACCCGGTCCGCGCCGGCCGGGCTGCTGCATTAGCTTGTCGAGCAGCCCCATCACGACGCGAGACCCCATGCCACGCGACCTGCGCTACCGCCTCCTGGGGCGGAGCGGCCTCCGGGTGTCCGAGCTGGCCCTCGGGACCATGACCTTCGGCACCGAATGGGGTGCCGGCGCCGACGCGCCCGAAAGCCGCCGCATCTTCGATGCCTACGCCAAACGGGGCGGCAACTTCATCGATACCGCCAACCGCTATACCGAGGGGACCAGCGAGAAACTGGTGGGGAAGTTCATCGCTTCCGATCGGGATCACTTCGTCCTGGCCAGCAAGTACACCCTGTTCGACCGGAAGGGGGATCCCAACTTCAGCGGCAACCACCGCAAGAACCTGTTCCGGTCGGTCGCCGGCAGCCTGGCACGACTGGGCACCGAATATCTCGACCTCTTGTGGGTCCACATGTGGGACTTCACCACCCCGGTCGAGGAGGTCATGCGGGCGCTGGACGACCTGGTCCGCCAGGGGCTGGTGCATCACGTGGGTGTCAGCGATACGCCCGCCTGGGTCGCTTCCCAGGCGAACATGCTGGCGGCGCTTCGGGGCTGGAGTCCCTTCGTGGCCCTGCAGCTGCGGTACAGCCTGATCGATCGGGCAGCGGAACGGGACCTGCTGCCGATGGCCCGGGCCCTCGATCTCGCGGTGACGCCGTGGAGCGTCCTGGGCGCAGGAGTGCTGTCGGGGAAGTACAACGCCGACAAGAACGCCACCGGCCGGGCCGCACAGGGTGCCGCGCGCAACAGCCACAACCTGGAGATCGCCGCGCTGGTCAACGGCGTCGCCGCCGAACTTGGCGCGACCGCGAGCCAAGTGGCGGTGGCCTGGGTGATGAGCAGTCCAGGCGTGGTGATTCCCATCATCGGAGCCCGCAGCGTGGCTCAGATGGAGGACAATCTCGGAGCGGTGGACCTCACCCTGACGGCGACCCAGATCGAGGGCCTCGACCTCGCCACCGCGATCGATCTGGGATTCCCGCACGAGTTCCTGCAGCTGGATTACGTCCGGGACCTGTACTCCGGGGCCACCCACGCCCTCCTGGACCGCGAACCGCGGCGCTGACCCCGGCCGCGGCTACTGCCGTTCCCCTGCGCGGGTCACTGCTTGCGGGAATCCACCCGAGCGACGACCTGGTTCACCCGGCTCCCCCACATCGTGAGTTCTCCGCCCCCGGTGTCGGTGCGCTGTTCCAGCCGGGCCCGGCCATCATTGCCGAGGAAGAGCACCCCGTCACCCAGGTCTTCGTCCCGGTGCACCGGAAGCCGGGAGGCCTCATCGCAGGGCACCGGCTCGTCAAGCTTCCTGGCCGCCTCGTTCTCGGTCTTGGGATCGGTGAGGCAGCTGAGTTCCAGGTCTTCACGCTGTTGCCGCAACCGCAACAGCGCCCGGCTCAGCCGAGACGCTCCGGTGGCCTCGGTGGTATCCGCGCCCGCCAAGACCGTCACCCACCAGCGAGTACCCGAGGCGCTGGAGGTTCCCTCGGGAGCGGCCAGCATGTAACCGTCCGTGGGTGACTCGTTGCTCGCCGCCATCGGCAGTGCGGTGCTGTCGGTTCCGATGAATACCGGAATGACCATCGCCCCCACCGGCGCGGCAGGGTCCTTTCGCCGGGCGCGAGCTGGTGTGGCCAGCAGCCGGAATTCCGCCTGGGCAGGAATGCGGATGTACAGGCTTGCGGTGTCGGGACCCAGCGCGAGGGTCACCGCGTAGATACCCGCGAAGGGCACCATCACCCGGCTTTCCGGCAGTCCGGCTCCCACTCCCGCGCCTAGACCCCCCGAGCGGTCGCCAGCAGTGGCGCTATCGGCTGTGGGGACCGCGCCTCCACCCTGTGCCGCAGCGGGAACATGCAGCACCGATGCACCAAGCCACGTAAGAAATGCCAAGAAACTGGTACGGCGTGCCGTTCGGCTCATACTAACTCCATACCGTTATCTAACTTGGGAATCCATGAGGTACCCGGCAATTCGAACACCAGGTGGGTGGATCCGGCCCTTGGTCCAAGGTCGTCCCGGTGTAGGAGGGGAGGAGGTGCATAGGGTGTACCCCTCAGACCCAGACCGGTTTCCGACCCCTCGAAACAGCCAGCGCCGCCCGGGCGGGCGGCGCTGCATGCATGGCTAGGGAGGGAATCGAACCCCCGACACGCGGATTTTCAGTCCGCTGCTCTACCAACTGAGCTACCTAGCCC
>CALMOP010000027.1 GCA_937871775.1 uncultured Gemmatimonadota bacterium
GGGATGAGCCGTTCGGGCTCACCCTGATCGAGGCGTTGTGGAGCGGCACCCCAGTGCTGGCCACTCGCCGGGGTGCCCTTCCGGAAGTGCTGAGTCCAGACACCGCCGAGTTCGGGGACACGCCGGAAGAACTTACGGCCTGCCTTCCGGCGATGGCGAAGAAGAACCCGGCGGCCTGCCGATCCCGGGCGGAGCGCTATTTCGATCACCGGCGCATGGCGGCCGGGTATGTGCGCTGTTACCGGAGCTGGCTGGCGACCGGAGTGCTCCCCGACGGGGAGCCCGCCAGCTAGGCCGGTCTACTTGCGTTTCCCCGGCCGCGGCAACTCCGCGGTCACGGTCTGCAGCAGTTCGTGCATCCGGTGCATGTAGGTGTGGCTGCCCAGCGCTCGCTGCCGGGCCGCCGCGGCAACCGCCTCCCGTTGCTTCTCGTCCTGGAGCATCCGCCGGACGTGGCCCTGGAGCTCGGTGGCGTTCTGATAGGCCAGGACCTCGGTGCCGTCGGCGAAGTGCCGCGACAGGTCGGTGCGGGTGTCCACCACCTGCGCCACCCCGATCGCCGCGATCTCGAACGCCCGCCGGTTCAGTCCGGCCAGATCGCCGCCGATGTCGCGGTGGATGTTCACCGCCACCGACGCGCCGGCGTAGGCGCGCACGAAGTCCTCGGTGGACGGGACCTCCCCCCGGCAGTAGTCCCGCAGCGCGGTCTTGCGCCACCCGGGGCCCCACACCGCCAGCCCGAACTCGACCACCTCCTGCAGCAGCTCCTCCCGGCGTCGGGTGGCCTCCCCCGCGAACACCACATTGGCGCGATAGGGGCCCCGCGCCCGCAGCGGCTTGTGCACCGAGGGGTCGCAGCCAACCGCCAGGTAGCGGGCATGCTTGATCCCCTGACTGGAGAGCGCCGCCAGGGCGCCGCTCGAGCCGACAAACACGCTGTGGTAGACCTTGGCCTCGGTCACAGCGGTGCCGTAATCGGAGAGCCCCTCGCCCAGCAGCTGCACCCAGCGGGCGGCGGCGCGGGCCGCCCGCAGCTCTTCCACCAGGCTCGACTCCAGCAGCTGTTCCCCGGCCACGAGCACCAGGTCCGGGTGATGCTGCTTGATGGCATCGTGGAGTCGGGTGGAGAGATCCCGCCGCTTGAACAGGTCGAGCAGCCGGCCCTGGGTGGGGTCCACGTGAGACACCTGGGCCCCCAGCCGCTCCAGCGCTCTTCGTCTCAGCCGATTGTGGGCCAGGCCGGCATCATCCACCGGAGCGATGAAGAGGACACGGAGACCGGAGAAGGGGGTGCTCATGATGGTGCCGCACAATCTATCACGGCCTCGGCACCGGGTGAACTCGGGTTGATTCCCGCCCGCATCCTATGGGGGTGTCGCCACGGCCGGGTCACGCGATCCGAATTGAGTGCGACACAGGCGCTGATACAGGCCTGGCATGGCCAGGAGTTGCTGGTGCGCGCCCTGCTGCACCACCCGGCCCTGGTCCAGCACCAGGATCTGGTCTGCATGCCGGATGGTGGCCAGCCGGTGCGCGATGACCAGGACGGTGCGTTCCCGCATCAGGCGCACCAGGGCATCCTGCACCAGCCGCTCCGACTCACTGTCGAGGGCGCTGGTGGCCTCGTCCAGCACCAGCAGCGGCGGGTCCCGCAGGACCGCGCGGGCGATCGCGATCCGCTGTCGCTGCCCGCCGGACAGCCGGGTCCCGCGTTCTCCCAGCACGGTGTGGTACCCGGCGGGGAGCTGAGTGATGAACCCGTGGGCGTTGGCGGCCCGGGCCGCCGCCTCGACCTGCGCCGGAGTCGCCTCGGGACGGCCATAGGCGATGTTGGCCAGCACCGTGTCATGGAAGATCACCGTGTCCTGACCCACGAACCCGAGCAGGGTCCGGAGCCCGTCCCGACTCAGTTCCGGAAGCGGCACGCCGTCGAGGAGGATGCGACCCGACGTGGGCTCCCGCAGCCGGGGCAGCAGTTCGGCCAACGTGGTCTTGCCGGACCCGGAGGGCCCGACCAGGGCCACGGTCGAGCCCCGCGGGAGGCGGAAGGAAACTCCCTCCAACCGGAACCCCGCCGAGTCCCCTGCGGCATCCTCCCCGGGGTACTGGAAACCGACTTCCTCAAACACCACCGCGTCGGAGAACCGCGCCACCGGGCGGCCCCCATCGGGACCCTCGGCGACCGGCACGTCCAGCACCTCGAACACCCGTTCGGCGGAGGCCAGGGCCTGGGCCATCTGCCCGGGGAATTGGCTCAGGGCCTTGAGCGGAGCCATCATCCGGAGCGCAGCCACGATGAAGACCAGCAGAGCCTCGGGCGTGAGCGCCGCCCCAGCGGCCAGGGGCGACGCCCCGACCGCAATCAGCAGCACCAGCAGCAGTCCGCCGAACAGCTCGCTGACCGGACTGGTCAGCGCCGCGAACCGCTGGGTCCGGACCACGTGTCGGCGATAGCGATCCGCCTGCACCCGGAACCGTTCCACCTCCCGGACCGCGCCTTGATGGGTCCGAATCAGCTTGACCGCGGCCAGCCGCTCCGCGACCGTGGCCGTCATCTCGCCTGCCTCGTCGGCACGGGCCCGGGCGTGCCGGCGGAGTCGGGCCAGCAGAGCCCGGATTCCCAGCAGCAGCACCGGGGCGGCGCCGAGCGTGAGGAGGGTGAGGGGCCACGACAACTGCGCCAGCACCAGCAGCGTGGTCCCGATGAGTACCAGATTCTGAAAAAAAGAGGCCAGACTGGCACTGACCGCCAGCCGGGTCTGATCCGCATCGCCCAGCACCCGGGCGATCAGCTGCCCGCCGCGGGTCCGTTCCAGCCAGCTCAGGTCCAGCGCCAGGAGGTGCTCATAGAGCGCGGTGCGGAGATCCCGGGCCAGACCCTCCTGGGCCCGGACGCTGAGCTGTCCCGCCAGATAGGCCAGCAGGTTCTTCGCGACCAGGGCGGCCCACAGCAGGCCCACCAGGCGGACCGTCACCCCCGTCGCCGAGGCGCCCTCGAGCAGCGGCGCCAGCACCCGGTTGACCGTCGCCTCGAGTCCCGTCGGGCCGGCTCCCACTCCGCCGCTGGACCCGAAGAGGTGGCGCAGCAGCGGCACCAGCAGCACCAGGGTGACGCCGTCCAGCACCGAGGCCAGCATGGTGCAGACCACCCCGCCCAGCAGGACCAGCCGGTAGGGGTGCAGCCAGGTCAGCAGCCGCCGGGCTGGTGCGGCAGGGTCAGACACTGCGTCGAGCCGTCAGCAGGGTGATGGGCAGGATCATCTCTTCCGGAGTGACGCCGCCGTGAAGGAAGGAGCCCCGATAGCGCGCCTGGTATTCGCGCAGCTTGGTGGGATAGACGAAGAAGCGGTCACCGGTGGCGAGCAGCAGCCGGGACCCCGGAGTCCGGGGCGGCAGACCCCACCCGGTGAGGTCCTCCACCACGATCGCGGCGTCCCGTTCCTGGGCCCGCAGGTCCTCGCCGAACTTGAACCGCAGATTCTGGGTGGCATCCCGACGGGCGTACACCGTGGCCGGGGTATGGCAGTGGATGGAACCATGATCGGTAGTCAGCAGCACCGGAACGTTTCGCCGTTCCGCGTCCCGAAGCGCGCCCCAGACCGGGGACCGTTCGAACCAGGTCCGAGTGAGGCTGCGGAGCGCGGTAGTGTCCCGCGCCACCTCGTACAGGGTGGCGTTCTCGGTCCGCCCATGGGTGAGCTGATCGATGAAGTTGAACACCAGGGCAGTGACCCCATCCGAGGCAAGGTGGGCCGGCAGCCGGGTCAGCAGTCCTTCACCGTCCGCCGCGGTGAAGACCTTCTCGTAGTGCACCGGCACCGACCGGCCGTGGCGGCCCTCCAGTTGCTCCTGCAGCAGTTCCGCTTCGTGGGCGTTGAGGCTGGTCTCGTCCTGTTCCCGACACCAGGCCGGGTGCCGGGCCGCCAGGTCCCGGGGCAGCAGGCCACTGAAGATCGCGTTGCGGGCGAATGGGGTGGCGGTTGGCACGATCGAGAAGTAATAGGAGGTCTCGATGTCGAAGCGGGTGCTGATCAGCGGCCGGATCGCCTCCCACTGGTCCATCCGCAGGCAGTCCACCACCACCAGCAGGGCCCGACCGTGCTGGCGCAGCACCGGCTCGACGAACTCCGGCACGATGTCCACGCTGAGCGGAGGCCGTTCGCCACGGGGCCCGCGCAACCACCCGGCATAGTTGGCCGCGATGAAGTCGGCGAAGTCCTGCCGCAGGCTCTCCTGCAGGGTCCGCAGGGCCTCCTGCAGCCCCGGCTCATCCGCCAGGCTGAGCCGCACTTCCCACTCGGCCAGCTCGACGATCAGCTCGGTCCACTCGCGCCAGTTCATGCCGTGGCGCCGTTCCGCCTCCAGTTCGCGGAACCGGGTGGCGAAGTCCCGGGACAGGCGCTGCTGCCGGATTCGGTCGCCCTCCAGCAGCCGGGTCACCACCGAGAGCACCTGGCGCGGGTTCACCGGCTTGGTCAGATAGTCCGATACCTCCGCCCCGATGGCATCCTTGAGGGTGGCCGGCTCCTCACTCTTGGTCACCATCACTACCGGCATGGTGGCGTCCAGAGCGCGGATGGCCCGGAACAGCTCCAGCCCGCGGCGTCCCGGCATCTGTTCGTCGAGCAGGACCACCCCGTAGGGCTGGCGCTGTAGCAGCACCAGGGCGTCGTCGCCGTGGGCCGCCTTCTCCACGCTGAAGCCCTGTTCCTCGAGGAACAAGATGTGGGAGGAGAGGCTCTCGACCTCGTCGTCAATCCAGAGGATGCTGCGGGGACGCGGCATGACCGGAAAGATACGTTGGGCTCAGAGTGGACGCTCCCGCGCGACCCATCCTTCCCGCCATATTGGAACCGTGCTCCAGACCCCCCGCATTCTGCTGGTCCGCTTCAGCTCGCTGGGCGACGTGCTGCTGACCACGCCACTCATCCGGGCGCTGCGTGCCCGTTATCCGGCGGCGACCCTCACGGCGCTCACCAAGCAGGCCTGGGCCCCCCTGCTTACCGCCAACCCTCATCTCGACGGTGTGCTGGCCATCGCCCCGGGGCAGTCGCTGGTGCGGCTGGCGCGCGCCCTCCGGG
>CALMOP010000028.1 GCA_937871775.1 uncultured Gemmatimonadota bacterium
TCGAGATGGGCCGATTCCAGCTCGGTCTGGGTGATGGACTGAGTCTGGTAGAGCTCATCAGCCCGATCCTGCTGGGACTGGGCATTCTGGAGCCGGGCCAGGGCGACCTCGCGAGTCGCCCCGGCCTGCTCCACGTTGTTGCGGGGGAACCGGGGGTCGATCCGCACCATGAGATCGCCCCGCTTCACCACCATGCCGGTCTCGACCCGGATCTCGAGGACCTCACCCGAGGCCTGGGATTTGACCTCGACCAGGGTGTCGGGCTGGATGGTGCCGTTGGCCCGAGCCGAAACGACGATGTCGCGGCGCTCGGCGGCGACAGCCTGGTAGACCGGAACCGCGGGACCGGCGTTCTTGTGGCACCCAGCGAGGCAGAGGAGACTGGCGAGTGCGATGGGTCGCATGACTGCTGCTCGGGACGGAACCTGCTGTGGTTGAAGCGCCATGGGGGTGCCGGCTAGGCGCGAGGAGTCGCGAAGTCGCGCTCAATCCGGCCGTCCAGCAGGTGTACCTGGCGCTTGGCGTGATTGGCGATATCGTGCTCGTGGGTGACCACCAGAATGGTCTGATTCTGCTGGTGCAGTTCCTCGAACAGGGCCATGATCTCTGTACTGGTGGCGGAGTCGAGATTCCCGGTCGGTTCGTCCGCCAGCAGGATGCTGGGGCGATTCACCAGGGCGCGGGCGATGGCCACCCGCTGCCGCTGTCCGCCGGAGAGCTCGTTGGGCCGGTGCTGCATTCGGTCACCGAGTCCGACCCGGGTCAGGGTTTCCCTGGCCCGCTCCCGCCGTTCCTTGGCCGAGACCCCGGCGTAGACCAGGGGCAGCTCCACGTTGTGCAGGGCGTCCGCCCGGGGCAGCAGGTTGAAGGTCTGGAACACGAAGCCTATCTCACGGTTCCGGATCCGGGCCAGCTGGTCATCGTTCAGCTCCGAGACCCGGTGTCCGTTGAGCCAGTACTCGCCGGCACTGGGGGTGTCCAGGCAGCCGATCAGGTTCATGAGGGTCGACTTGCCGGATCCCGAGGGACCCATGATCGCGACATACTCGTTCTTGCGGATCATGATGTCCACGCCCCGCAGGGCGCGCACGATCTCGCCCCCCATGTCGTATTCCCGTTGCAGGTTGCTGGTGACAATGATGGCGTCGCGGGGGACGTCGGCGGGAAGCTGGGCCATCCGTTCGGCGGTATTGGAGAGGCTGTTCATAGTGGGTGTCCAATGAGGGCCTCGATCTGGGCCCTGGCCTTGAGGAAATCGAAGCGGGAGGTGATCGCGTCGACCTCCGCCTGGGCGAGTGCTTCCTGGGAATTCAGTACGTCCAGAATCGTGGCGGCGCCGACCCGATAGCGCTCGCTCACCACCCGGAGATCCTCGGTAGCCGCGGTCACGCTGGTCTGGGTGATCTCGATCCGGAGCCGCGCGGCCTCCAGGGCGGCGACCTGGGTGACCAGCGACGCCTGGATGTTGCGCCGGGCATCCGCCGCGCTGGCCTCGGCGGCATCGAGGCTCCCCAGGCGGGTGGCGATGTTCTGCTCGCGCTGGAACCGGTTGAACAACGGCCAGCTCATGCCGAGGGTCAGGGAGCGGTTGGCGAACAGCTGGTAGCTGTTCGCATCCGAACCGTTCCAGTTATTCGAGCCGGACAGCGCCAGCGTCGGCCAGTAAGCGGCCCGCGCCGAAGTCACCGAGGCACGGGCCGCACGGGCGTTCGCCTCGGCCGCGATGACCGAGGGAGAGTGGTCCAGGGCTTCCTGCATGAGCGCCGCGGTATCCAGGCCCAGCGAGAAATGGTAGAAGGTCGAGTCGTCCGCGGCCGCCACGCCGTGGTCCAGGCCGAGAGTGCGCCCCAGCCCTGCCTGGGTCCCCGCCACGTTGCTGCCGGCGGTCACCTCCGCCAGCCGCGCGTTGCCCAGATTGACCAGCGATCGTAGCGAGTCGGATCGCGTTGCCGAGCCCACTTTCAGCTTGGCGACGGAAAGAGTCAGCTGCTCCTCGGCCCGGCGGACGCTGGCCTGCCGCACCCGGACCACCTGCTGGGCCGCCAGGGCATCGAAGAACTGCTGGGTCGCCAGCAGCCCGGCCTGGTATTCGGCGTCTGTCAGGCTCGCATCGGCTGCATGGACGCCAGCTTTCGCGGCACGTCGGTCCGCCCCGCGCCCGAAACCGGTGAACAGGTCGATGCTGGCGCTCAGGCCGAAGCTCAGGCTCCTGGTCGACCGATTGCCGCGCTCAAGTTGCTGGGTGACTTCGTTGAAGTGACCAGGCGCCTCCGAAAAGCTGGTGTTTCCTGATGAAGTGGCGTTCAGGCTCGGCAGGTACGCCCCGGTGCTGGTCCGGACCTGGGCCTCCGCGGTTCGGAGACTGGCGCGGGCCTGGGCCACCGTCGGTCGCGCCTGACGCGCCAGTTGGATCGCCTCGCTCAGGGTGACTGCGGTGGTCTGTGCCGAGAGTGGCCCGCCGAAGGCGAGCGCCAGCAGCGCCGCGAATCGAGGAAGTGGCCAGCGCCGGGGGATCATGGGTTGGTCGTGTCCCGGTGCGAGCGGGTGTGCCGGTCGCGGTCGAGCCGCACGATGAGTTCGCGGTAGCGGGGCTGCTGCTCGGGAGTGAGCTGCAGCATTACATCGACCCGAACCGCCTTCCGGACCGAATCCATGCGCGGCCCGAGGCTGGCCCAGAGTGAGTCGATAGCGGCGCGGTGCCGTGCCACGATGGCCCGGACGCTGTCGCGCTGAACCCCGCTCAGGGACAGCTCCCGCTCGAGCAGGCTGACGTAGCGCTCGCCGTCATGACCGCGGCCGCGGTGATCAGGCAGCAGACCCGCGGTGAGCATGCTGCCCAGCGCCCCGCCCACCAGGGCGGCGAGCACCAGCATCACAGCGGCTTTTCGAGTACTGGGGTGCATCGGTGAATCGGACCTATTGAGTGTCGTCGAACGCGGCGACCATCAGGGCGTCGCGATCCAGCGTGAGATCCGCGGCAGCGACCTCCGCCGCCGGTCCAGCGCCGGCCGGCTCCAGTGAGTGTCGAGTCATCCAGTAACCCAGGGCCGAGGCGAGCAGCAGCGCGGCCGCGAAACCGGGTCGGGCCCATTGGGCCAGCACTTCCACCGGTCGGGGGGGCGCTGCCAGCCGAGCCAGCAGCGACTGAACGAATCGGGCGCCATCGCCGGGATCGAGGCCGGCGCGCAGGCGGGCTCCCAGAACGGGATCCGGCCTGGCTTCGAACGATTCTCCCTGCTTCATGGTTGCGACCCCTCCTCTCCGAGCAGCTCCCTGAGTCTGCGCCGACCGTGGAACAGATCCGAACGGGCGGTTCCCTCCGGGATCCCCAGTAGCGCCGCGATCTCGGCATGGGAGTATCCCTCGACCTCGAACAGGACCAGCGCGGCCCGCTGCCGCTCCGGCAGTGCTCCCAGACTCCGCGCGACCCGCTCCCGGCTCAGTGCGTCCCCTGCCTGCGCTTCCGGATCCCGCCCTTCACCCGCAAGACCAGGGGGAAGCGCCTCGGTCCGACGCACCCGCCGCCGTCGCCGCAGGTCCCGGGCGGCGTTGAGCGCGATGCGGATGAGCCAGGGACCGAACGCCTGGCGATCGTCGAAGCGATGCAGTGACAGCCACGCATTCACGAACCCATCCTGTGCAGCGTCCTCGGCATCCTCGGGGTGCTGCAGCACCGCGCGCGTCAGCCGGCGGACGGTGCCAGCGTGCCGCAGGGCCAGTGTGCCGAAGGCATCCCGGTCCCCAGCCCGGGCCCGCCGCACCAGCTCGATGTCGGATTCACTGTGGATACGCATCGCCCCGCTGCAATGTTGAACCACGGGCAACTCCGTGGGCGGGGTGAATGTATCCCGGAGGGTTGGGGATGCGAGTCGCCTCCGGATGAGGGGCCAGGCCCGGAGCCGATCCAGACCCGCGTTGGGGGCCCAAACTCTATGGAGCAACCGGTTGAGTCTGGCCACCGCGATCCGATCGGCCCCGCCAGAGGGGCTTATGGCTGCTACCGGGCGAGATCTGTGTCGCCTGCACCGTATCGCTGCAGCTGCTCCGAAACATGGCGGCTGAGGGGTCCTGCGGTCACTGCTCGCTCGATCCGTAAAACCATTCCGGGCATGGAGATGCGGCTATGCCTCGGGGCGTCGCTCGGGGGGTCTGGTTCCTGCCTCTCCCCAGACTGTCCCAACTGGACCAACTCCGGGTGACCACTTCAGCTCCGCGCCTCACCGTGGTGAGCGCGAGTGACTCGTTTGCCAGCCTCTGGCCCTCCCTCGCAGCCGAGTGCGGGCTCGAATTGCGTCTGCTGGCGAGTGCGGAAGCGGTCGAAGACGCGGGACTGCTTGCCATCAATGCCGGTGGGGTCGAGACCACGCTGGCAGCGTTGCTGGCGCGGCTCTCCACCGCGCGCCGCCGACCCCTGGTGGTCGGTGCCGCCGCGGACTACCGGGTCGCCTTGGCGGCTGTCCAGGCCGGGGCGGCGGATTACTACGCCTTGCCCCAGGATCTGGACCTGCTGCGCGGCTGGCTCCGAGAGCAGTCCGACCAGTTGCGATCTGCTGGCCAGGCCGTGCACTTCGCTTCTCACGAGGCCTCCAAGTACCAGTTCGAGGGGATCCTCGGGGAGAGCGCGACCCTCCGCGACACGCTGGATCGCGCCTCCCGGGTCATTCCCCATGCCGGGGTCACCGTCCTCGTGACCGGGGAAACCGGCACCGGCAAGGAGCTGCTGGCGCGGGCCATCCATTACAACGGTCCGCGTCGCAAGGCGCCGTTCGTGGACGTGAACTGCGCCGCGATTCCGGAAAACCTGCTGGAGAGCGAGCTGTTCGGGCACGAGAAGGGCGCCTTCACCGGGGCCATCGCCGCCAAGCCGGGACTGTTCGAGATGGCGCATGCGGGGACGATCTTCCTCGACGAGGTGGGCCATCTCTCGCTGCCGCTGCAGGGCAAGCTGCTGCGGGTGCTGGAGCAGCGGGAGATCCGCCGGCTGGGAGGCACCCGCGCCATCACCGTCGACGTCCGCGTCATCGCGGCCACCCACGTGGAGCTGGCGGCGGCGGTCCGGCGGGGAGAATTCCGGGAGGACCTGTTCTACCGCCTGAACGTCGTGGGGCTTCACCTGCCTTCGCTGCGGGAACGCGCCGGCGATCTGCCGCCGCTGATCCGTCACTTCGTGGCGCGGTTCGCCAAGCAGTACGGCCGCCCGCTACCAGAACTCTCCTCCGCCGCTGAACGCCGGCTGCTGCAGCACCCGTGGAGCGGCAACATCCGCGAACTCCGGAATGTGCTGGAGCGCGCCGTGCTGCTGGCCAGCGGGCAGCGGCTGGAGCTCGGCGATCTCGGTCTGGAACCGACTCCTCCGGTGATCCGCACCGGCGGTATTCCCTTCCCCGCGCGGATGGCCGACATCATTCACAGCGCCGCCCACGCGATGACCGAGCTGTGCGACGGCAATCGCAGTGAGGCTGCTCGCCGCCTGGGCATCTCCCGGACCCGGCTGCTCCGACTGCTCGCACCCCGGGTGCGTCAAACCGTGTCGACAGAGGGACCTCGATCATGAGCGTTTCGCGGCTGTGCCTGCCGACGATCGTCCTGCTGGCTGGAGCCTGTGCCGGCGATCCTGCCGCGATGGACGGTCTCGGGTCGGGTGACCCCACGGCCGCGGAGAGTGCCCTGCGTTTCCTCCGCCCGGCGGGGTCCGCGCCACCTCTGGCCGAACGCAGTGTGAGCTTCTGGGCGGTACGGGGCCAACGCCGGGAGGTCCGCCTGATGTACCGGCCGGCACAGGGCCAGCCGGACTCGGTGGAGTTCGCCCGGTTCCGGGTGGACGACCGTTCCCTGGTCAATGATGTGTCCGGCCAGCCGATTCCGATGGGGGATTCAATTCGCATCACCCTGACGGTAGCCGACACACTGCGGCTGATTACCGAGTTCGAACCGTCCGGGCTGCGCTTCAACCCGGCGCGGCCGGCCCGGCTGTGGCTGAAGTTCGGCGAGGCCGATCCGGACCTCGACGGGGACGGCCTGGTGACCGCGGCGGACACCACGTTGCTGCTGGGGATGAGCATCTGGAGGCAGGAAGCCGGCGCCAACGACTGGACCTGGCTGCCCAGCAGCATCGATACGAGCACCCAGGAGGTTGAGGCCGACATCGCCGGGTTCACCCGATTCGCGGTGTCCTACTAGGTCGGTGTCCCAGGTGGTGGAGCCGCATTGACGAGGGCCGATGAGCACGACCCGGTTTGACGAGACTCTGAGAGACACGGCGCGGCAGCACGCCGAACGGGCCGAGTGGGGCGCCTTGCGGGTGCTCCTCGATCCCCGGCGGGTGGAGCTTGTCGATGCCCCGGAGCTGGGGTTGCTCCTGGCGGAAGCGGATCTGCGCTCGGGGTTTCTGCAGGCGGCCTACGACCTGGTCGAGCAGGTGTTGCCCGATCTGGCCACCCGTCGACTCGATGGGCTGCAGCGCCGGGCGGTCAACCTGCTGGGCGCGGCGGCATTCGAGCTGGGGGCGACCGAGGTGGCGGAGCGGCATTTCCAGCATGGACTGGCGCTGGCCCAGCAGGCGTCCGACTACCGCATGGCGGGTCATACCACCACGAACCTGGGCATGATCGCCCACCTGCGCGGGTGTTACGACGAGGCCATCGGACTGTATCAGCTGGCGGTGGCCGCCTTCCAGCAGGTCGGCTTTGTCCGGGGACTCGGCGAGGTGCATCACAACCTGGCCCTGGCCTGGCGGGAATTGGGTCAGCTGGACCGGGCCGATCGCCACGCCCGCCGGGCGATTGCCTACGCCGAGGAAGCCGGGGACGACCGGCTGCTCGCCATGGCCCACGTCGGCCGAGCGGAACTGTACCTGCGTCGGGGTGAGCCGGTGGTGGCCGAGGCCGGCGCCCGGCTGGGAGCCGAACGCTACGCCGCGATTCCCGATGCGCTGGGCGAGGCCGATGCCCTGCGCCTGGCAGGCACGGCGCGGACACTGCGCGGCGATGTGATCGGGGCCCGATCGGCCCTGGATCGCGCCGTTGCTCTCGCCCATGACTGCAGCGGCGCCCTGATCGAGGCCGAAGCGCGGGAAGCCCGGGCGCGACTGTGCGCCATGGTGCGGGACTGGCCCACCCTCAGGGCCGACGCCGAGGCCGCCCTGGTGCTGTTCGAGCGGATGGGTGCCGACGCCAGCCGTGCCGAACTGGCGCGCTGGTACCGGGAAGTCCGGACCCACTGACGCGCCGGCGTGGCCCCGGCAGCGCTCCTCTCCCGTCACCGCGATCGACCGCGCCCACCGCACCCCGCTGTGCAACATCGCTCTACCGTCCACCAACGCGAGCGGGGCC
>CALMOP010000029.1 GCA_937871775.1 uncultured Gemmatimonadota bacterium
CGCCATAAGGGCGACCCGATGGGTCGCCCCTACGGCTGGGCGCTACGAGGGCGACCCGATGGGTCGCCCCTACTGCGGCGCACCTCATCCAGGCTCCAGACGCCCGCTCCCCGTGCGGCGATGAGCAGGAACGCGAACGCGAAGAACGTCGCCGCTTCGCCGCGGTTCAGAATGGGCCAGACGCCTTTCGGCGCATGCACCCAGAAATAGGCGACCATCATCTCCCCGCTGGCCACGAACGCCCCGAACGACGTCAGCAGGCCCAACAGGACCAGTGAACCTCCCCCGAACTCGATCACACCAGCCAGTACCATGATCGGCCTGCCATACACCGTTTCGCCTCCCAGCACCCCGAACAGCTTCTGGGCTCCGTGACAGGCGTACAGGAACCCGGTCACGATCCGGAACAGGGCCCAGATCCGGGGCTCATGGGGTTCCAGCAGGTTGCGAATGGCACGCATGACAGGCCTCAGTGGGGGAAGTGGAGGTGGCCGGCTACTGGGCTGGGGCGGCCGGCGGCGCCTGGTCGCTGTTCCAGATGTCCTGGACCGCTCGCCACCCGGTGGGGGTCCGGTGCCAAGTGACGAGGTACTTGCCGTGATCGGTCTGCTCACCGGTCGGCGACGGATTGGACCAGGACCAGTTCCCTTCCTCCATGGCCCAGTCTCCCGAAGCCCGGACCGTGACCGGAGTCAGAGTAAGTGATGCCTTCATGGTCCAGATCACCGCCCAGAATGAACGGATGGCGTCAGCCCCCTGGACCCGGGGCATGGCTGGCGGCAGCAGAACGGCTTCCGGGGCGTAGATGGCGGCTATGGCGGAGTCGTTCTGGGTCTTGAGGTAGCCATTCCACTGCTCAACGATGGTCCGGATCGCCGCCTCGTCCGCGGCCGGGACGGCGGCGGGTCGACAGGCGGACAGCAGGCCGAGACACAGCAGAACGCTCAGACGCATACGAGCTCCCGAAGGGGGGGGAACCAGGGACCGAGGTGATCGGGGCTTTGACGATGCGTGGCCCGGGCCCAACTCGCCAGGGTGCCCGGGAGCAGGCACGCCGGCGTGACCGGGCAGTCTACTTCTTCGCGGGAGGTTTGCCGGTCTTGTCGAGAATGCGGAGCCAGCGGACCGCGGCGGCGAGTGCCTGCTTCCGACCCCCGTAGCCGAAATCGCCGAAGTAGGCGGTGAATTTCGGACGCCAGACGCCAGCGGACCGGCGATGCCCGACCCTGACCACGAAGCCGTAGGTGCGGGTGCTCTGCTGATCGACTCGGCAGACGCCCGGGGGCAATCCCCTGTTGACCCGGCGCTCGCGCCGCGCGGGGAGGCTGACCTTCTTGGAGCGCCCGCGGGATGTGGCCTTGGTGGTGCGTGCCTTCGCCATGACGATGCTCTCCCCAGGGGGTGGCTCGGAAGCAGGGCGAGCCGAGGCGCCAAGATAGGCCAGACCACCGTCAGGCGAAAGAGGATGCCGGAAGTTCGTTCTGGCGTCATGAAGAATCATGTCAGGTTAGTGCCGGTCGAAAACAAGGCACCGACGCGACGAGCCTGTCAGGCAGGGGGTCAGCGGGGGGCGAGGCTCAATGGCGCTCGAAGGCCGGTGCGAACACCGTGCGGGCAAACTCTTCGAGGGTGGTCGGTGTGGTTATGGCCGTGGTGGGTGACTCCCGGGCGCCGATCACGCCCCGGTTGAACGCATCGATCATCTCGATGAACAGATCAGCCATCACCGGCGACGACCCGGTCGCGAGCAGCGCGCCACGGGTGTCGGGATAGGCGTACTCGACATAGGTCAGATCCGGCTTGCCGATGGCGCTGCCCAGGATCGTCGTTGCCTCCCGGAAGGTGAGCGCCCGCGGGCCGTGCAGCTCGCGCGCCGTGTGCCCGGTGAATTGCCGATCCGCCAGCAGGTCGACCGCGGCGGCCGCGACGTCCCGGGTCGCAATCATGGCCAGCGGGAGGTCGGCCCTGAACGCGCCGCCGTTGATTCCGGAATTCCGGATCATCAGTATCCCGGCGAGCAGGTTCTCCATGAAGTAGCCGGCCCTGAGGTGCACCACATTCAGGCCGGGAATCTGGTTCAGGCGCTCCTCCAGCCGATGCAGGCCGGCGATCGGGCCGTTGCCCTCGGCGCGCTCCGCGCCGATCGAGCTCAGGCAGACCACGTGCCGCACCCGGGCCTCCTGGAGCGCCTCCGCCACTGCCTCCGCCACCCGCCGCTGGTAGGTCGGGGGATCGGCATTGGCGTAGGAGGGCGGGATCATGACGAACACGGCGTCGGCGTTCCGGAATGCCGTCGCCAGGAACCGCTGATCCTCGACGGTTCCCAGCCGGGCTTCGGCGCCGAGCTGGACCAGCGGCAGCAGCCGCTCGGCGGTGCGTCCGATGGCGCGCACCGAGTGGCCACGTTCCAGCAGCAGGCGGGTGAGGTGAGCACCCACCTTGCCGCCCGCTCCGATCACGGCAATCGTCGACTTGGCCATTGCCTCAAGGTAAGGGACCGCGGACCGCCGGGCGAGGGCTGACCTGACTTGCGGTGGCCATCGAGAGTGCCCCGCCTGATTGCGGCAGTCATTGCGAGCGCCCGAAGGGCGCGAAGCAATCCCGCCAGGTCCAAGCCGGACCCCTTGAGCACACCGACAGTCCCGACCGGATTGCTTCGGGCGCTTCCCTCGCTCCGCTCGGGACCAGCCGCGCCCTCGCAATGACTGGCTGTGGTGTAGCCGCAACCGCTCGCCGGGATGACGCCGGTCACAGCGAGCGCCCGCGAAGCGTCTGTCGGTGTGGGCCGGAAACCGGCGCCCACCCCTAAGGCAGGCTGAGGGTGGTCCCCAGGCCGGCGTTGAGGTAGCTGGAGCCGAAGGCGTGCCTGAGCGCAGCGAAGGCTGGCTCGCCGGTGCAATGCCCCGGGGCCATCCAGATCACCCGCCACTGATCATGCAGCCGGCCCGCAAGGCTGGCGATTGCGGAATCCGGCGTGGTGACCAGGTGCAGGCCTCCGAACAGAGCGAGGATCGGGCGGTGCAGGGGGGCCGTCGCGCCCAGGATGGTCTCGATCCCGGGATGCGAGCACCCCACGATCACCACCACTCCCTGGGCGGTCTCGAGCACCAGGGATACCTCCCTGAGTTCCATGGTGCCCGGGGTATGGGACACGGTTGAGACGAGCGTGATCCCGGGTCCGACCGTGAGGAGCGAGTCGACCAGCGTGAACCGGGCCTCGGGCCATAGCGTCCCGGTCGGCAGGGTCGCCGGTATCGCGCCGGCGAAGTAGCGCATGCTGGCCGGGAGGGTCGTGTCGGCCCTGAGAAACGCCGTCGGGAGGATGCCGCCGAAGATCCCGAACGGTTCCCGCGGGGCGTACACCGGCACGGTCGGGGCCTGACTGAGCACCCAGGGTAGCCCGCTGACGTGGTCACTGTGCCGGTGCGAGACCACGACCATGTCGAGGTGGTGGAGGTCCACTCCCAGGCGCTGCGCGTTCCGGGCCAGGATGGCGGCGTTGTCGCCGGTGTCGAACAGAATCTGTTTGCCATGGTAGCGGATCAGCGCGGAGAATCCCCAATCGGGGTTGAGGTCGCTCCGGCTGGTCATCGCATCGTAGAGGATGGTGACCCGGAGTTCGGGGGTCGAGTCGCGATGCGCGCCGGTGGCAGGACCGGTGGCGGATGCCAGACTGAGGGACAGCAGCAGGGGGATCATCAATCGGCTCCGGGCACGAGGGCAGGGGTCATGGGCCCTGAAGAGGCACGGTCCTGAGGTAGCGGATGGCCCCGCGGGCGAATGCGAGCGGGTCCGCCGGTTGATCGTGCTCCACGAAGAAGTGTCCCACCCCCGCCCCGACAGAGGCACTGAGCAACGCCGGCCAGTCCATCGCGCCGCGGCCCAGGTCCACCATGCTCCCGTCGGCCGCCATCTCCTTGACGTGCACCATCCGGAACCGCCCGGGGTAGCTGGCCAGATACCGCAGGGCGTCCTGGCCTCCTTTGCGGATCCAGAACAGGTCCAGCTGCATGAAGACCAGCGCCGGATCAGTCCGCTCGAGCAGCAGGTCATAGGCCGTCAGGGCGCCGGCACCGATTGGCAGCGGGGCGAACTCGAAGTAGTGATTGTGATAAGCGACCGCCAACCCGGCGGAGGCCAGGCGTGCTCCCGCCCGGTTGAGCTGGTCGGCGATGGCCTTCAATCCTTCGGGGGTGCGTTGGGATTCGGGAATCCAGCGCAGCACCAGGTAATGATGTCCGGCGGTCCGGGCGTCGGTGATGGCCTGATCCAGTCCAGTGGTCAGCGCCTCGAGGTCCACGTGCGAGGACGGCGCCGAGAGCCCGTGCCGGTCAAGCATGGCGCGGACCGCGGCGGCGGAATGGCCGTGGTAGTTCTCAAACTCGACCTCACGGTAGCCCATCTCTGCGAGGGCGGCGAGGGTGCCCTCGAGGTCCTCGCGGCAAAGATCTCTCACGGTGTAGAGCTGAATGCCCCAGGCACGATCATTCACCGGTCCCGGGGTACGACAGCCCGATGATCCCCGCAAGGGGAGCGTGACCCCGAGCCAGCCGAGGGCAGCGAGGAAGTCCCGTCGGGAGCAGGCGGACGCCGGTGGGCTGGTCACAGTTCGTTCCGCTTCGTGAGGTCCACGGCGTGGTGGCAGGCACGGGCGGTGAGCGCCATGTAGGTGATGGACGGATTCTGATTGGCCGAACTGGCCATGCAGGCGCCGTCGGTCACGAAGAGATTGGGCGCGTCCCAGCACTGATTCCAGCCGTTCAGGACGCTGGTGGACGGATCTCGGCCCATCCGGGCGGTGCCCATCTCATGGATGACCAGTCCTGGCGGGGTCTCCTGATCGGTGGGCCGGATCGCAGTGGCGCCCGCGGCATCCAGCATCCGCATGGCGCTCTCGATCATGTCCTTCCACTGGGCCCGCTCGTTCGCCCCGTAGGCGCAGTGGATCCGGAGGGCGGGGATTCCCCAGCGGTCGCGCAGCGTGGGGTCCAGCTCCACGAAGTTCTCCGGGCTGGGGAGCATCTCCCCGAATCCGTAGAGGCTCATCTGCCACGGACCCTGATCCCGGATCAACGACTGCTTGAATGCGGCTCCCAGCCCCTTCCCGTCACCACCTCGCCCCCAGCCGCTGCGCCAGGCGCCACCCTGGAAGGCGTAGCCCCGCAGGAAATCGGGGTGGGCGTCCGCCACGTTGCGATAGCGTGCCAGGTAGATGCCGTTGGGCCGGTGACCGTAGGTACGGTGATCCTCGTATCCCGGCATGGTGGCCCGGGCGCCGTGCCCCATGTGATGGTCCATGAGGTAGCGGCCCAGGACCCCGCCGGAGTTCCCCAGGCCAGCGGGGAACTCGGGCGACCGGGAGTTGAGCAATAGCCGAGTGGACTCCAGGGCGCTGGCGCAGAGGAACACCAGCCGGGCATCAAACTCCAACACCCCCAGGGTGCGGGCATCGATGACCCGGACGCCGGCGGCCCGGCGCCGCACGGCATCGAAGCGGACGCTCTCCACCACGCTCCAGGGTCGGAGTTCGAGACGCCCGGTGGCCCGGGCCGCGGGGAGGGTGGCGTTGAGGCTGGAGAAGTAGCTGCGGGTGATGCAGCCCCGTTCGCAGGGGCCACAATAGTGACAGGCGGCGCGGTCGTGGTGGTCCCGGGTCAGAATGGCGCAGCGCCCCACGGTCAGCACCCGCTTCCCGCCGAAGGCCTTGAGCAGCCGCTCCCGCACCCGGCGTTCGGCGCAGTTGAATTCCATCGGCGGGAGAAATCGCCCATCGGGGAGCTGGGGCAGGCCTTCGGCCATGCCACTCACTCCGATGAACTCCTCGACGTGGTCGTACCAGGGGGCGATGTCCCGGTAGCGGATGGGCCAGTCGACCCCATGGCCGTCCCGGCTGTTGGCCTCGAAGTCCAGGTCGCTCCAGCGATAGACCTGGCGCCCCCAGGTGATGGAGCGGCCCCCCACCTGGCGGCCCCGGATCCAGGAGAACGGCTGGTCCGGCGGAGTGCTGTAGGGGTTGTCGAGATCGTTCACGAAGAACTTGCCGGACCACTCGTCGCAGGCGTAGCAGTCCTTCTGCACCGGCTGATTCCGTTCCAGGGCAGACCGGTCGCCATAGCCGCGGAACGGCAGCTGCCACGGCTGGACGTGCTCGACGTAGTCGGTCGCGGGGTTGACCGGCCCGCCGGCCTCGAGGAGCAGCACCTGCAGGCCCAGCTCGGTGAGTTCCTTCGCGGCCCAGCCGCCGGAGATGCCGGAGCCGACCACAATGGCGTCGTAGGACCGGCGGGACCGGCCCGGGTTGACCCGGGACATCAGGGACAGCTCCGATCCCGGGCGTCCCGACTCACTGCCACGGAACGCAGCCCTCGAACCGGCCGGGGATGACGGGGTCCTGCAGGATGTCCCGCGCCACGGTCTTGGAGGTGAAGTAGCCGTACACCGTCAGCTCCTTGAGGCGGGCGAAGGAGGCCTCCGCCGAGCCGGGGGCGCCCTCCACTCCATCGAGGGTGGCGGCGAAGGCGAGCTGGGTGTCAGGGTCCAGGGTCGGGAAGGATCCTCGGTACTGTTGCACGGCGCGGCGATCCAGCTGGTCCAGGCCGGCGAGGAACTGGTGCCGCTCATCCTCCGGGAACCAGTCGGCCAGGAGCCCGTCGATGAACGGGGTGACGCCGACGTCGGTGGCTCCGGGGGTGTCGGTTCGAGGCAGGATCAGATCCGCGAGGGCGGACACCAGTTGGTGCTGGTCCGGCGTGAGGACCCTGGGGAGCAGGGCGGCGGTGCGGTGCAGGAGCCGCCCCAGGCTGGTGGCATCGGCGGGGCGGGGGAGAAACGGGAGCGCGGAAGCGGCCGCCAGCAGCCGCAGCAGATCGCGACGATCCATACGCCAGGTTACGGCCCGGAAGGGGCCGGCGCCAGAGGCGACCAGCGCTGCCGCGGTCCTTCCGCCGGTCGAGAGAACGCACTATCCTCGGAACCGACCTGCCTGCCGAAGAGACTCCCCCATGCGAATGTCTGCCGTGCTGCTCGGCCTGACCCTGCAACTCTTTCCGGGCGGCGTCGCGGGGCAGCAGCCCAATACCCCGAATACCCTCACGCCGGAAGAAGCGAAGGCTGGCTGGAAGCTGCTGTTCGACGGGAACGCCACCCGTGGGTGGCGGGGATACCAGAAGAAGACCATTCCGGCGGGGTGGCAGGCCGTCGATGGGGCGCTGACACGGGTCGCGGCGGGCGGAGACATCGTCACCGAGAAACAGTACCGTGATTTCGAGCTGGCCCTCGAGTGGAAGATTGCCCCGGGCGGGAACAGCGGGATCTTCTACCGGGTCACCGAG
>CALMOP010000030.1 GCA_937871775.1 uncultured Gemmatimonadota bacterium
GTCCTTGCCCATGCCGACCTTTTGCGACCCCTGGCCGGGACACACAATGGCGGCTACCACCGGATAACCGAGGCACCCCAGGTAAAGCCGGCTCCGAATGCGACCAGCAGAACCAGCATTCCGCGCTTGAGTCGACCGGTGGCTTCGGCGTGGGCCAGGGCCATGGGAATCGAGGCGGCCGAAGTGTTTCCGTAGCGGTCCACCGTGACCACGACCTTCTCCGGCGGAATCGCGGCGTGCTTCGCGGTGGCATCGATGATCCGGATGTTGGCCTGGTGGGGGATCAGGAGATCAATCTCCTCGGGACGCACCCCAGCCCGGCGGACGGCCTCATCGCAGGCCTCCACCATCGTCAGCACCGCGTGCTTGAACACTTCGCGGCCCGCCATCTTCATGAAGTGGGACCGCTGTTCCACCACCCTGGCGCTAATCGGGTCCGCGGTGCCACCACCCGGAACGTAGAGCAGATCCGCCAGGCGCCCGTCGGACTTGATGAAGGAGGACAGCAGCCCCCGGCCCTCGGGCGCCCCGGCGGAGAGCACGACCGCGCCGGCCCCGTCCCCGAACAGGATGGCCGTGGACCGATCCTCCCGATCCGTTATGCAGGTGAGCTTTTCCCCGCCCACGACCAGCACATGCCGGGCCTGTCCCGATACGATGAGGCCCTCCGCGACGGTCAGACCATAGATGAAACCGGAGCAGGCGGCGGACAGGTCGAACGCCGCGGCCCGGTGGGCCCCGATGAGGGCCTGCAGGTAGCACCCCGTCGAGGGAACGATGCGATCGGGCGTCGCGGTGGCCACGATCAGAGCGCCGAGGTCCTTCGCGGTCAACCCGGCCCGGTCGAGCGCCTGGTTCGCGGCGCCCTGCGCCATGGTGGCCACGGTTTCGCCGGGCGCGGCGTAGCGGCGCTCGCGGATGCCGGTACGCTCGACGATCCACTGGTCCGACGTCTCCAGCCGGGCCTCGAAGTCCCGGTTGGTGACCACCTGTTCGGGTACGAAGACCCCCAGGCCGGCCACATGGGCCAGCGGGCGCTGAATCACGGGCGGGGTTCCGCCTCGCGCCGGGCGAATTGAGCGCCGATGTGGGCGCTCAGCTCGTGCGCCACGGCCTGGGTGGCCATCCGGATGGCGTTCTTGAGGGCGCTGGCAGATGACGACCCGTGGCAGATGATCGAGACTCCGTTGACGCCCAGCAGGGGAGCCCCGCCGTACTCGGCGTAGTCGATGTGTCGAAAGACCCGGCGCATTTCCGGGGTGGCGAGGAGGGCGGGAGCCTCCTTGCGGACCAGACTGACGATGAGTCGGGCCACGGACTCGTAGAACTTGAGGACAATGTTCCCGACAAAGCCATCGCAGACGACTACATCCACCATGCCGACCGTGTGGTGCCCGGCGACAATATCCCGTCCCTCGATGTTCCCGACGTAGTTGAGCGCGGGCGTCTGACGCAGCAGCTGGTGCACCTCCTTGGCGGCGGCGTTGCCCTTCTCATCCTCTTCGCCGACGTTGAGCAGGCCTACCTTGGGGTGGGGCCGGCCCAGGACGTCCTGCATGTAGATCGTGCCCAGCCAGGCAAACCCGAGCAGCTCCCTGGCCGAGCAGTCAACGGTGGCGCCGGCGTCGAGCAGCAGCACCGGGGCTTCGGCGGTCGGCAGCAGGGTGGCGACGGTGGCGCGCTCTACCCCGGGATGGAGCCCCAGCAGCAAGGTGGAGCCCACCAGGACCGCCCCGGTGTTCCCGGCGGAGACGAAGGCATCGGAGCTGCCGGCCTTCTGCAGGCCGAGCCCCAGCACCAGGCTGGAATTGGGCTTCTTGCGGACGGCCTGGAGAGGTTTCTCCTCCATGCCAATGACATCGTCGGCGTGGTGTACCTCGACCCGGCTGCGGTCCACGCCCGGGTGGCGGGCCAGCTCGGTCTCAATCGCCTCGCGCCGACCCACCAGCTGCACCACAAAGCCGGGGGGCAGCTCCGCGAGGGCCCGGACCGCACCCTCGACCTCCGCCTGCGGGGCGTGATCGCCCCCCATGGCGTCGAGCGCGATGCGGATCACGGTCAGGCGTCCTCGACCTCGATCATCTTCTTCCCGCGATAATACCCGCAGGTCGAGCAGACCCGGTGCGGCAGCTTGGGTGAGCTGCAACGGGGACAGGCCTGCGGCGGGATGACGGCGGCCCGATGATGACCGCGGCGAAGCCGCTTGCGGGACTTGGAGAGTTTGCGCTTCGGGACGGCCATTCGACAACCTCAGTCGGAAAGGGCCGCGCATCCGCACGGCCCGGCGTTGAGATCCGCACCACACCGGAGGCACAGTCCGGCGCAGTCCTCACGGCACAGGGGGAAGTCGGTCACCGCGAGCGCCACTTCCTCGCGCACCGCGGGACGGACGTCGACCCGGGTCACCGGACTGACCAGCGGATAGACCGATGGGTCCTCCGCGGCATCCGGGTCCGCACTGAACAGCACCTCGACATCTGTATCGAGCGGGTAGGTCACGGCGGTCAGGCAGCGGCGGCAGGTTCCATGAACCCGGCCGGCCAGGTGGGCCCGCCAGAAGAATTCATGGTCGCCCGTCTGGGACAGGCGACCGGTCACCGCGACCGGGCCTTCAAGCGCAAGCCCGAGGCCTTCGAACGCCTCGTCCTGGGGCGCCAGCTGTCCGACGGTCTCCACCGCCCCGCGATGAAGATCCCGAACATCAACCGCGAGCATAGCCCGAAAACCTAATTGGGACAACAAGTTGCGTCAAGAGAGTCGGAGCCCGTTCCCCAGCCACCGGCAGCTACCCCCATAGCCCAGCCAATTCTCCCTCGGGGAAGAAGAAGCCGACTTCCCGGCCAGCGTTCTCGAGACTGTCCGAGGCGTGAATGGCGTTCTTCCCCTTGGACTCCGCGTACAGCTTGCGAATCGTGCCGGGCGCGGCCTCGGCGGGATCGGTCGCCCCGATGGCGGTCCGCAGCTGGGCGACGGCGTCGGCCCGCTCCAGCGCCATGGGGAGACAGGGACCACTCGTCATGAAGGCCACCAGATCGTCGTAGAACGGGCGACCGCGGTGCACTTCGTAGAAGGCGGCGGCCTGGGGCCGAGTCATGCGGACCAGCCGGGCGGCACGGATCACGAAGCCTTCCCGCTGCAAGTGCGCGATGATAAGGCCCGCCTTGCCGCTCGCGACGGCATCAGGCTTGATCATGCCAAGCGTCACCACAGTAGCCACGGAATACCCCTCGACGACAGGATGGAAGCGTATGCGGCGCAGGCTAGCGTTTCATGCGGGTCGTTCCGGCAAGCCGAGCCCGGACCAATTCGACAACGTCCGCCGGGCGCTTCATGACGGCGATGCCAGCGGCCTCGAATGCCGCAATCTTCTCGGCGGCAGTCCCGGAGGAGCCGGAAATGATGGCACCTGCATGGCCCATGCGCCGCCCGGGTGGTGCCGTCTGCCCGGCGATGAAGCCGACCACCGGCTTGGTCACCTGTTCCCTGACGAATCGCGCGGCGTTCTGCTCATCGGTACCGCCGATCTCCCCCAGCATGACGATGAGATCGGTGGATGGGTCCTCCTGGAACGCCCGGAGGCAATCGATGAACGAGGTTCCGTTGAGCGGGTCGCCGCCGATGCCCACACAGGTGCTCTGACCGATGCCGCTCCGGGTCAGCTGGTTGACCACCTCGTACGTCAGGGTCCCGCTCCGGGACACCAGACCCACCCGCCCCGGGGCACAGATATTTCCGGGGATGATCCCGACCTTGCACTCGCCGGGCGTGATCAATCCGGGGCAATTCGGGCCAATCAACCGGGCACCCCGTTCCCGCACATACGGGAGCACCCGGGTCATGTCCATGACCGGGACTCCCTCGGTGATGCAGACGATCAACGAGAGCCCGGCGTCCGCCGCCTCGAACATCGCACCGGCGGCGCCGACCGGCGGTACATAGATCACCGCGGCGTTGGCGCCGGTCTCCCGGACCGCCTCGGCGACCGTATTGAAGACCGGCACCGTATCGGCAAAGCGCTGTCCGCCCTTCCCCGGCGTCACCCCAGCCACCACGCCGGTGCCGTATTCCAGCATCTGCCTGGTATGGAAGGATCCGTCGCGGCCGGTGATGCCCTGGACCACGAGCCTGGTCTCGCGGTTGCCGAAAATGCTCACGCGGCCTCCTGCACCATGGCGACCACCTTCTGCACGGCTTCATCCATGTCGGAAAGCGCCGTCATCCCGATGCCCTGCAGGATGCTGACCGCCGCAGCCTCGTTGGTCCCGGTGAGGCGTACCACGATCGGCACCTGAACCGGAAACTGGGCCAGCGCGGTCTTGATGCCGTTCGCCACGTCATCGGTCCGGGTGATGCCACCGAAGATATTGAACAGGATGGCCTTCACGTTGCGGTCGCTGGTGATAATCCGCAGGGCGTTGACGACCTTGTCCGGATTGGAACTGCCCCCGATATCCAGGAAGTTGGCTGGCTCCCCACCGTAGTACTTCACCAGGTCCATCGTGGCCATGGCCAGCCCGGCTCCGTTGACGACGCAGCCCACATTGCCTTCCAGCTTGATGAAGGTGAGGTTGGCGCGCCGGGCCTGCACTTCGCTCGGTTCCTCAGCCGATTCGTCACGGAGCAGCGCCAGGTCCGGCCGCCGGTCGAGTTCGTTGTCATCGACGGACAGCTTCGCGTCCAGCGCCAGCACCCGCCCTTCCGGCGTGGTCACCAGCGGATTGATCTCGGCCAGGGAACAGCCATTGGCAGTGAAGACCTGGTAGAGCTGTTCCATGATCCGGGCCGCTGCCCGGGCCTGCGCGACGTCCCGATACAGAAAGAAGGCCAGACCCAGCGCCTGATGTGGCAGCAGCCCGTAACGCGGGTCGACGCCCAGCCGGGCGATCTTCTCCGGGGTCCTGGCGGCCACCTCCTCGATGTCGATGCCCCCTGCCGCACTGACCATGAGGACCGGCCGCTGGGTGGCGCGGTCCATGATCAGGCCCACATAGGCTTCCGAGGCAATCTCCGCCGCCGGCACCACCAGGACCCGCTGGACCACAAGCCCCTTTATCGTCATGCCCAGAATTTTCTCGGCCGCCTCGCCTGCCTCGCCGGGAGTGCCGGCCAATTTCACCCCGCCCGCCTTGCCCCGGCCTCCAGCGTGTACCTGCGCCTTGATGACCGTGGTCCCGCCCAGGCGCCGGGCAATGGTCTCCGCCTCCGAGGGAGTAGTGGCGACGTCCCCGTCAGGCATGGGGATGCCAGCGGCCCGAAACAGGGTCCGGGCCTGATACTCGTGAAGGTTCACTCGATTCCCTCAGTCTGAAGGATCCACGCTGGCCGGGATAGGGACGGCGCGGCGGGAAGCTAACCGGCGAGCTAAGCCTCGGCAAGTATGGGACTTAGCGCAGGGGCGCCATCATCGTGGGCGGAGAGTCCGCGGGTGATGAACGGGCAGTCCGGCCCCGCTCCGGGTCTTGCTGGCCGACCCGATCAGGCCGCCGAGGATCGGCAGCCCGAACCGGACCGGCACTTCCCTTTCCTCTTCCCTTTCCCGGCACTCCTCATGCCGCCTTCTCACCCCTCGCCTTCCCTTCCGCCGCCGGCTTGTGCGCCGGCCACGGGACGTTGCGGGCACTCTTCCAGGCCGCCAGCAGTTCGTGGTTGCCGCGGAAGCGGTGCCGGTTCAGGGCATCCAGCTGCTCGACCGTATGCATCACCTCACCCGCCACCTGGTCGAGATCGGCCCGGGCGCCGACGTGGGCCGTCTGAGCCGCGCTCTTCTGGTTGATCACCTCCTGGTACTGACTCAGCGCCACCGAGAACTCATCGAGAAAGGTGGCCGGCATGCCGTACTTCAGGAACAGGTCGCGCTGGGCCGTCACCTGGGCCAGCGCGACCTTCGCTGCCGTGAGGTAGGCGTGGTGGCTGGTGGTGTTGTGCGGCATGGTGAGCCGGGTCGAGATCCCCACCTGTTCCCCGCCGGCAGCGTCGGCGATGCCGGCCAGGAGCCGCAGGTTGTCCCTGATGGTACGCCGGCGCTCCACCTTGTCGAGCACCGCACCGCGGACCGTCAGGCGGCCGGTCCGCTCCTGCTGTGCCAGCACCTCGGCGCGGGCCAGCTGTTCCTCCAGTCGCGCCACTGCGGCGGAGTGGCCGGGGTTGTCGGAGGGGTGGTCCCGGTTGAACCCTCGGACCCGGGTTCCCATCTCCAACCGGATTCGGGTATCGCTGTTCATGGTACACCTCGCTGTAGGGACTGCTGAACCGGAGCGGCGGTCGAGGCGCCGTCCGACCGACCTGGTTGGCGTGCGCCGGCCCGTGCCTCGACCGCGGTCCGGCGATCCGTGCCGAGAGGCGAGGAGTGTGCCAAGGCGGGCGGTAGGGCGGTAAAAAGGCGGTAGGGCGGTAAGGCGGTAAGGCGGTCCGAAGATCTGCAACCCGCCATTCCGCCATTCCGCCCCAACACCGAGTACTCGTGGTCCAGCAGCGTGGAGGCATGCTGGAGCCACGGGTAGTGATGCAGGAACCGCGGGTGATCATGCTGGAGCGGCGGCTGGTGATCGTCCGGAGCGGGGCGGCCGTGCGGGCAAGCCGGATCTCCTTGGCCAGCGGGGGACGGCCGCGGTCCAGCGGTGGATGGGGAGGCGGGAACGCCGGGTCGGCGCCGTCCAGCGGCGGGTGGCTGCCGTGGAGCCGAGAGACCCCGGCCCGGAGCCGCGGGCGTTCATGCTGGAGCGGCGGGCGCTCACCGGCTCGAGGGTGTTCGATGGAGTCCGCGGCGGGTGACCGGAGTCCAGCGTTGATCTGGCTCCCGGGAGCCGTGAACCAACGGCATCGAGTCAGGGACCCTGGCTCGGTGGCACCGTCAGGAGTCGCTGGTCAGGGCCACATCAGTCCGCGGCATGGTGCAGCAGGTGTCCTCGGGATAGGACAGGTCTGACAGGATTGGTTCGGATGGGCGACAGGGGTGGGTTTGGAGTGTATGCGAAGAAAGGGCGAAACCGGACCCACAGATTGCGGTGATTACGCGAATGTGGCCAGGACAGGAACGAAGAGAGGCGACGCGCTGGATTGCGCTGCCAGCGGCGGCCTCCCGTTCTGATGGCACCTGGGGGTGAGCAGGATCCCTGGCGGGAGGTCATACCCTCACCAAACGACCGGCTCAGCGCCCGGCGCCCTGGACTACTGTCGACCTGCCTTGCCTGTCCTGTTTCGCCGCTGAGTAGCTGCCGGCTTCCGGTTGACCGCGACCTCGAGGACGAGATCATCCCGAGGATCCGGGAGCGCCGGGCGCCACTACGGGCCATGTCGCCGGCGGCTCCGAGCGCCCCGCAGGTC
>CALMOP010000031.1 GCA_937871775.1 uncultured Gemmatimonadota bacterium
CCAGTGCCCTACGGGAATTCTGCGGGGCCACATTTTACCCCCCCACTGCCAGATCCGCAAGGGCCCGCCCTGCCCCCTGCCCGTCCCCGGCGTAGATTAGGGCAGCCACGACTGCCCAACCCCCAACCCCATCGGACGATGCCCCCAATTCTCGAGTGCGTCCCCAACTTCTCCGATGGCCGGAACCCCGAAATCATGCGCCAGATCAGCGACCGGATCCGCTCGGTCGGCGGGGTGTCCCTCCTGCACGTCGACTCGGGCCGGGACACCAACCGGACCGTGGTGACCTTTGCCGGCCCGCCCGACCTGATCGTGGAGGCCGCCTATCAGGCGATTGCCGCCGCCACCCAGCTCATCGACATGCGCCAGCACCGCGGCACTCACCCCCGGATAGGGGCGACCGACGTCTGCCCCCTGGTCCCGATCAGCGACATCAGCCTCGAGGAAACCGCGCTCCACGCCCGCCGCCTGGCGGAGCGGGTCGGTCGGGAGCTGGGCATCCCCGTGTATCTCTATGAGGCGGCGCAGCCCGATCCCGCCCGGCGCGACCTGCGCACCATCCGCGAAGGGGAATACGAAGGCCTGGCCGACAAACTGCGCCGGCCCGAGTGGCGCCCCGATTTTGGCCCGGCCACGTTCAACCCCCGGTCCGGCGCCACCGTGATCGGGGCCCGCCGGTTCCTGGTGGCCTGCAACGTCAACCTGAACACCACCTCGGCCCGCCGAGCCAACGCCGTGGCCTTCGACGTCCGGGAGTACGGCCGTCCCAAGCGGGAGGGGCACCCGCTCACCGGCAAGGTGGTCACCGACAGTGCCGGGAAGCCGGTCATGATTCCGGGCTCGCTCAAGGCCGTCAAGGCGATCGGCTGGTACCTGCCGGAGTACGGGGTGGCCCAGGTCTCCATGAACCTGACCGATCTGGGCACCACGCCGCTGCACGTCGCCTTCGAGGAGGTCTGTCGTAAAGCCGAGGCCCGCGGTCTTCGGGTGACCGGGTCGGAACTGATCGGGCTGGTTCCGCTGGCCGCCGTCCTCGAGGCCGGCCGGCACTTTCTGCGCAAGCAGCAGCGCTCGGTCGGCGTCAGCGAGGCCGAACTCATCAAGATCGCGGTCAAGTCGCTGGGGCTCGACGCGATGGGGCCCTTCAAGCCGGAAGACCGGATTGTCGAGTACCGGCTCCGCGACGCCAGCCTCGCCGCGCTTCGCACGCTCAGCCTGGAAGGATTCGTGGACGAGACCGCCAGCGAGAGTCCGGCACCCGGCGGGGGCTCGGTGGCGGCTGCCGTGGGGGCGCTGGCGGTGGCCCTGGGAACGATGGTCGCGAACCTCTCGGCCCACAAACCGGGCTGGGATGAGCGCTGGGCCGAGTTTTCGGAGTGGGCGGAACGGGGTCAGCGACTCAAGGAGGCCCTGCTCCCGCTGGTGGATGAGGATTCACGGGCCTTTGCGGCCGTGCTCACCGCCCTGAGCCTGCCGAAGACCACCCCGGCCGAAGCGGGGATACGGGAAGCGACGCTTACCCAGGCGACGGTCGACTCCGCGATGGTGCCGCTCAAGACGATGCGCCTGGCGGTGGAGGCCTTCGACGTGCTGGAGGCCATGGCGGCCGAGGGCAACCCGGCCTCCATTTCGGACGTCGGGGTGGGCGCCTTGTGTGCCAACGCCGCGGTCCGCGGGGCGTGGCTCAACGTGCGGATCAACCTGCCGGGCCTCTCCGACAAGGAGCTGGCGACCTCGGTATCGGCCGAAGCCCAGAACCTGGCCAAGATGGCTCAGGAGAAGGAGACCAGGATCCTGCAGCGGGTGGAGGAGAAGCTGCGGTGATCAGGCCCGCCACAGCTCCTGCCCCGCGGCAACAGTGCGGAGACAGGCGTTGGGGCGGAGATGGTACAACCAGTGTTCCACCGAAGGGGCGTCGATGATTGCGAAGTCGGCTGACTTCCCGACTTCCAACGATCCGGTTTCCTGCTCCAGGCCGAGGGCTCGGGCGGCGACCAGGGTCGCGCCCTTCAGCACTTCGGCCGGACTCATCTTCTGCAGGGTACACGCCAATGTCATGGCGACGGGCAGGTGGAAGCTCGGCGCCGAGCCGGGGTTGAAGTCGGTCGCGACGGCCACCGGTACCCCGGCGGCCAGCAGCTCCCGCGCCGGGAGGGGCTGGACCCCAAGGTAGAGCGAGGCAAACGGCAGGCTCACGGCGACCACGCCGGCCCGCCGGAGGGCCGCGATCCCCTGCGTGGAAATACACTCCAGGTGATCCGCCGATACCGCGCCAACCTCGGCCGCGAGTTCGGCGCCGCCCCCGGATGAGAGCTGGTCAGCGTGCAGCTTGGCCCGGAGGCCCGCGCCAAGGGCGGCGCGCAGCACCCGCCGCCCTTCCTCCACCGAGAACGCCCGCTGTTCCACGAAGACATCGCAGAAGCGGGCCAGGCCCCGGCTGGCTACCTGGGGAATCAACTCGTCCGTCAGCAACCGCAGGTACTGATCCCGTTGCTCGCGGTACTCCGCCGGGACCGCGTGAGCGGCCAGAAGGGTCGGCACGATCCGCTGGGGGCCCTGGCCCAGGTCACGATACACCTCGAGCAATCGGAGCTCGGGCTCCGGCAGCAGGCCATAGCCGCTCTTGGCCTCGACGGTGGTCACCCCCAGCTCGGCCATGGCGGCGAGGTGGCCCTGGGCCCGCCGTCGCAGCTCGTCAGTGGTCATCTCGCGGGTGCGGGCCACGGTCGCGGCAATCCCGCCGCCCCGGGCCGCGATATCCAGATAGTTGGCGCCCCGCAGCCGCTCCACAAACTCCTGTTCCCGCCAGCCGCCAAAGGCCAGATGGGTATGACAGTCGATCAGGCCGGGGATCACCATCCCGCCCCGGGCCTCGCTGGTGGGCCAGCCGTGATAGGACGGCGGCAGCTCCCGCGCGGGGCCCACCCAGCGGATGATGCCGTCCTCCCAGGCGAGGGCCGCATCGGACACCGGGTGCACCTGACCCTGGTCTCGGTCCGGAGCGCAGCGATAGAGGATGGCGATGTCGCGAAGGACGGGCATTCAGGTGCCGGGTGTGGGGAGGACTGGATACCGAATACAGTGCCCAGTGCCCAGGGCCAGTATTGAGCACTGAGCAGGGATGCTTGGTTTCAGTTCCCGGGTAGAACCATGGGGAGATCGATGCCCCGCTCGCGGGCCGTCTCGATGGCGGTGCCGTAGCCGGCGTCGGCGTGGCGCATCACCCCAGTACCGGGGTCGGCGGTGAGCACCCGCTCCAGTCTTCGATCCGCAGAGGCAGTGCCGTCGGCGACGGCGACCATGCCGGCGTGAATGGAATATCCGATCCCCACTCCTCCGCCGTGATGCAGCGAGACCCAGCTGGCCCCGCAGGCGGTGTTCAGCAGCGCGTTCAGGAGCGGCCAGTCCGCAATGGCATCGGACCCGTCCAGCATCGCTTCAGTCTCCCGGTTGGGTGAGGCCACCGAGCCGGTGTCGAGGTGATCCCGGCCGATGACGATCGGGGCTTCCACCTTGCCGTGCTTCACCAGCCAGTTGAATCGCAGGCCCAGCTCGGCCCGTTCACCATACTCGAGCCAGCAGATCCGGGCCGGAACCCCCTGAAACTGCACCTTCTCGCGAGCCTGGTGGATCCAGCGGGCCAGCGCCTCGTGTGCGGGGAACGTCTCCAGCACGGCGGCGTCGGTGACGGCGATGTCATTGGGATTGCCGGAGAGGGCGGCCCACCGGAACGGCCCGGCACCCCGGCAGAACAGGGGCCGGATGAATTCCGGGACAAAGCCGGGGATGGAGAACGCGCCGCGATGGTTGCGGTGATCGGTCACCTGGCCGCGCAGGTTGTTGCCGTAGTCGAAGGTGATGGCCCCCCGGGCCTTCAGGGCCAGCATGGCGTCCACATGGATCACCATCGAATCGAGCACCCTGGCCTCATACCCGGCCGGATCCCGCCCGCGCCAGTCCGCGGCCTGCTCCAGAGAGCACCGGGCCGGGATATAGCCGATTCGAAGGTCATGGGCCGAGGTTTGATCGGTGAGCACATCCGGAACCACGCCGCGTCGCACCAGCTCGGGAAGCACCTCGGCGATGTTGCCGACCAGGCCGACGGAGAGCGCCTCCCGGCGCTCCCGCGCCTCCAGCACCAGCCGCAGCGCCTGGTCCAGCGAGGTCGAGATCCGATCGCAGTATCCGGTTTCGACCCGGCGCTGGATCCGGGTGGCATCCACGTCGACTCCCAGGAAACTGGCGCCGTTCATGGTGGCGGCCAGCGGCTGGGCACCGCCCATGCCTCCCAGACCCCCGGTGACCACCAGCCGACCGGCGAGGGTGCCGCCGAAATGCTGCCGGGCGCATTCGGCGAAGGTCTCGTAGGTGCCCTGCAGGATCCCCTGGGTCCCGATATAGATCCAGGATCCGGCGGTCATCTGGCCGTACATGGTGAGGCCCAGTCCCTCCAGCCGCCGGAATTCGTCCCAGGTGGCCCACCTTGGCACCAGATTGGCATTGGCGATGAGCACCCGGGGCGCTTCCTCATGGGTACGAAAGACTCCGACCGGCTTCCCGCTCTGCACCAGCAGCGTCTCGGTGTTCTCCAGTCGCCGCAGCGTCGCGACAATGGCCTCGTAGCACTCCCAGTTCCGGGCGGCGCGCCCGCTGCCACCGTAGACGACGAGCTGCTCCGGCCGTTCGGCGACGGCCGGATCGAGATTGTTCATCAGCATGCGAAGGGCGGCTTCCTGATGCCAACCCTTGCAGCTCAGGGTGGTACCGGTCGGGGCGTGGATGCTTCGGGCAACGGTCGTGGACATGAGGCCAATCGGGGAGTTTAGGCGAACCCAGGGACCACGTTTCGGGAAAAGTGGGCCGGTGGTTGGGAGAGCGCCAGTGCGCCGCTCAGTCGGCTCCGGCGAGTTGCCGCACTCCCTGGAGCAGCCGGTCCACCTCCGCCTCGGTGGTGTAGCAGGCACACCCGGCACGTACCACGCCGTGGGGCTCGAGTCCCAGCCGTTGAATCACGGTAGCGGCGTAGAAGTCCCCGTGGGAGACGAACACGCCGGATCGGGCCAGATGGCGCGCGACCGTGGCGGCGGGATGTCCCGGCACGGTGAACGCCACGGTCGGTGTCCGGGGGCGGTTGGCCGGAGGGCCGAAGCGGCGCACCCCCGGGATCTCTCCCAGACCGTTCCACAGCCGCTCCACCAGGGCCTGCCCGTGGGCCTGCAGCTGGCGATAGGCCGCATCCAGCCGGGTGCGGCGGTCGGTGCCGCTGCCGAGTGAAGCCAGGAACTCCACCGCTGCCAGGGCTCCTGCGATTCCCTCGTGATTCTGGGTGCCGGTTTCCAGGCGCTCGGGGGCTTCATTGGAAGCCGGGGCGAGCCGCGGCACGTCCAGGGACCTCAACAGGTCGCGGCGACCCCACAGGACGCCCAGGTGGGTGCCGTAGAACTTGTACGGGGAGCAGGCCAGGAAATCCGCCCCGATCGCGGCGACATCCACCCGGTGGTGCGGAGCGAAATGCACCGCATCGACGAAGCAAAGCGCTCCAGCCTGCCGGGCCAGGCTGGCCGCGCGCTGAACATCCGAGACCGTGCCGAGGGCGTTCGAGGCGGCCCCGATGGCGAGCAGCCGGACCCGATGGTCGAGGGCGGCTTCCAGGGTCGGCCAGACCAGTTCTCCGCTGCCCGTGTCGAAGGGGACTCGCCTGATTGTCACCCCACGCTCCCGCGCCAGCGCCTCCCACGGCGCGACGTTGGCGTGGTGGTCCAGTTCGGTGGTCACGACCACGTCGTCGGGTCCCCAGGCCCGACCCAGGGCCCGGGCCAGGTGAAAGGTCACGGTGGTCATGTTGGCCCCGAAGACGATCTCTCCGGGCTGGCCACCCAGCAGGTCGGCCAGCGCGGAGCGGGCTTCCAGCAACAACAGGTCGGTTTCGTGGCTGGAGGGGAATTCCCAGTGGGTATTGGCGTTGTGGTGGCGGAGGTAGTCGGCCACCGCCTGGACTACCTGCTCCGGCACCTGGGTGCCCCCCGGGCCGTCGAAATAGGCCACCGGCAGGCCGCCTTCGGTGCGGGTCAGGGCCGGAAAGCAGGCTCGTATCCGGGGCAGGTCGCAGGCGGACATCGAATGATCCAGGTTCAGGGCCGGGGAACAGAGTTGACCGCGCGCGCGGCGCTGTCGACGGCCGGCAGCAGGAACTGGAACTGGCCGAAGCCTTCCGCGATCAGCGCCTGCAGCTCCTGGCGGGCCGCGTTGAACTGACCCAGGCGCATCAGGCAGGAGGCCATGCGTGCCCGAACGTTGGCCTGCTTGCGATCGATGGCGATCGCCCGATGGTACAGCGGCATGGCCCAGTCGCACTGCCCCATCGCCCGGTAGAAATCGGCCGTGTCGGACCAGTTCGCCGGATCCTCGGGATAGAGGGCCAGGGCGACGAACATCTGCTGCATCGCCTCGGCCCGGCGTCCGTGCCAGAAGAGATCGCTGGCCAGGAGGGCGTGACCCCGGTAGTCCTCCGGGGCGTCGATGGTCATGCGCCGATAGAGGACGCTGTTGTTGTTCCAGTCCGGCTGGCGCAGCGTGGTGCGCGCCAGCCCCAGCCCGGTGCCAACCAGCCCCACGATCACCGCCGCACGCCGTGCGCCGGGGCCCCAGTCGCCGATCGCCGCTGCGGCCGCCGCGAGGCCCAGCATCACCCCGATACTGGGGAGGAACAGGGTCCGTTCGGCGACCAGAACGCCGCTCTTCAGCAGCAGGTTGCTGACGGGGAACAGCCCGATGCCGGCCCAGACCAGGCCAACGGCAAGCACCGGCCGTCGGCGCCAGGCCCACACCACCCCGCCGACCAGGAGCGCCAGCAGGGCGAGTCCAAGTCCCTGGGCGGGTCCGAATCCATGGGCCGGCATGATCTCGCGGGGACCGTAGTCGATCTGGAGCCGGAGCGGCCACAGCAGCAGCCGCAGCCATTCCAAGGCCACCGGAAGCATGGTGAGAATGCGTTCGGGGAAGTCGGCGTGGGCAATGACCAGGTGGGGGGAGTCGCCGGCGAGAGAGCCGACGACCTCGGTCCGGGCCAGCAGAACGGCAGCGGCAATACTCAGGAGAACGACCCAGGTGTCCCGGAGGGAGGCGAATTGAGCCCGGAGGTCGCCGGGCGCGGGTGACAGGGTCAGTTCCACGGCCACCAGGAGTCCGATCAGGGTGACGCCGTTCTCATTGGCGAGACAGGCCCCGAGGTAGCAGGCATAGACGATGTACCGGGCTGCCGGGCTGAGCCCGGTCGCGGTTCGGCCCCGGAGGTAGGCC
>CALMOP010000032.1 GCA_937871775.1 uncultured Gemmatimonadota bacterium
GCTGCTGGTGACGGTCATGCCCGCCGGCGCCCTGTGGGCCGGGGTCACCGTGGGCCTCACCGTGCTGGTGTTGTTCCTGAGCGCCCATGTCAGCGCGCTCGCCACCATCCCCGCCAGCGTCCTCGGCTATGCCTCGGTGTTCGCGTTCCTGCTCGGGGACCCGGCCCCCCATGCCCATCTCACCAAGGAAGCCCTGATGACCGCCGGCCCTGCAAACGCCTTCATCGCCGTCGGCGCCTCGATGGTCGTCGGCGCAGTGCTGGGCCTGGCCTCCGGCAAGCTGGGAGCGGCTCTCGGCAAGGGCTGAGCCCCCGCGGTAGGGGCTTGGGCCTCCGAGGTAGGGCGACCCGTTGGGTCGCCCGTACTCCAGGGGTACGCGGGGCGGCCAATCGGCCGCCCCGCGCCGCTTCCGCCATGCAGGACCGGCCCCCAGGCTGGGGCATGGTGGGAGCGAGACCCGGTGGGTCGCCCCCCTACCATGCCCCAGCGGTTTGCGGGGCGGTGGGGCCATTGGTACGCCGCGCTAGATTCCCACCATGACCGACGCGCTGGCCAGAATCATCCACCGGTTCAGGACCGCCGACCGCCAGACCCGGCTGGAGCTGCTGCTGGACTACAGCAAGCGGCTGCCGCCGCTGCCAGCCCATTTGATCGCGGCCCGGGACCAGGGGCTGAACCGGGTGCACGAGTGCCAGTCCCCGGTGTACCTGTATCTCGTACCCGAGAATGGTGGCGTGCGGCTCTATGCCGACGCACCGCGGGAGGCTCCCACGGTGCGCGGTTTCGTGTCGGTGCTGGAGCGGGCGATTCAGGGTGCGCCAGCGGCAGAGGCGGCGGCCCTGCCCCCCGATCTGCTGGAGCAGCTGGGGCTGGCCGAGGCACTGGGGATGACCCGAATGCAGGGGCTCACCGCGATCGTGGGACAAATCCGCCGGATGGCGGCAGAGCTGGCCCGGTCGTGAGTGCGTGATGCGTCGTGCGTGATGCGTTCTGCCTTTCACCCAGCACGCACCACGCACCACGCATTACGCACCACGCACCACGCACCACCATTACCGCTCGATCGGCAGCCGTACCCCATTCCCCCACTCGGTCCACGACCCGTCGTAGTTGAGCACCCGGGAGAATCCGAGGAGGTAGGTCAGCACGAACCAGGTGTGGGACGAGCGCTCGCCGATGCGGCAGTAGGCGATGGTCTCGCGACTCGGGTCCAGCCCCTGCTCCACCTGATAGATCTGGCGCAGTTCGTTGGCGGTCCGGAAAGTGTGAGTCTCCGGATCCACCGCCCTGGCCCAGGGAATGCTCCGGGCCCCCGGGATGTGGCCGCCGCGGAGCGCGCCCTCGTTGGGATAGTCGGGCATGTGCAGCCGCTCACCTCGAAATTCCTCGGGGCTGCGGACGTCGACCAGCGGGCCCTGCTTCGCCAGGTGGGCCAGGACATCGTCCCGGAACGCCCGGATCTCCCGCTCCCGCAGTTCCCCGACCACCAGGTCACCAGCCGGATACTTGGGAACCTCGGTCGGGAGTGGCCGGCCCTCGTCGATCCAGCGGGCCCGGCCGCCGTCCATCAGCCGCAACCGTTCGATCCCGTACAGCCGAAATACCCAGAAGGCGTATGTGGCCCACCAGTTGTTCTTGTCGCCGTACAGCACCACCGTGGTGTCCCGGGAGATCCCGCGGGCCCGCAGCAGCCGCTGGACCTCCTCCCGGGAGACGTAGTCCCGGGTCACGCTGTGGTTGAGATCCATGACCCAGTCAAGCTTGACGGCGCCGGGAAGGTGACCGGTGTCGTACAGCAGCAGGTCCTCATCGCATTCCACGATCCGGACCTTGGGGTCCTGCAGATGGGCGGCGACCCATTCGGTGGAAACCAGCACCTCGGGGAGGGTGTAGCCGCGCTCCTCGATGGGGTGGATGGCAGGCAGGGTCTGGCTTGGCATACAATGGCTCTCTTAGGGGGACGGCTATAAAGACGACTAATACAGTCGGGATGTCAAGGTCAGGCCCCCGCCCCGGACCGAACGCATCATGACCGCGGAGAAGGCGGCTACGACCCGGGGATCGAAGTGACTGACTGCGTTGCGCTCCAGTTCATGGAGCGCGCCAGCGGGGTTGAGCGGGGGCCGGTCGGGGCGGGGAGCGAGCAGGGCATCGAACGCATCGCAGACCGCGACGACGCGGCTCAGCAGGTGGGGCTCGCGGGGATAGCTCAGCCGGGGATAGCCGTTGCCGTCGGGGCGGAGGTGGTGCTCGTAGCAGGCGACGGCCGCTCCGTCCAGGGCATCGCCCTGGCGGAGCAGCATGCGGGCCCCTTCCAGCGGGTGTCCCCGGACCCGGGCCCGGTCCTGGGAGGTGAACTTCTCCCCGACCAGGGTCTCGGTCGGGAGCCGGACCATGCCGATGTCGTGCAGCAGCCCGCCCACGCCGCACTCCCGGCGCTCCTCTCCCCCCAGGCCCAGCTCCTCCGCGACCACAATGCACAGCAGTGCCGAATTCAGCGCGTGAGCCGGCTGGTACTGCTCGCGGGCCGACAGATGGAGCAGCGGCAGGACCGGCTCGTCCGCTTCCGCCACCAGGGCCGAGAGCGAGGCCACCACCGCCCGCACGTCACCGAGCGAGACCCGATCGCCCTGGACGGCGCCGGTGAACACCCGCCGCATGACGCCCAGCTCCTCATCCAGCGGATAGTCATCCTGCACTGCCTCTCGGGGCAGCGGCGGCACCGGTCCGAAGCGCAGCCCGGCCAGCCGTGGCGCCGGGGTGGCGGGAGGTCCCGGGGTCCCGGCATAGTCGAGAAACAGGGCCAGCTCGCCCGGATCGGGCAGGCCAGTCAGGTCCAGATACGAGATGCTGCGGGCGGCGAGGCGGGTGGCCCAGGTCCAGCCCGCAAACTCGGGCAACGGGCGAGGGCCGTATTCCACCCCGACGGGAGTGAAATGGAAGACCGGGTTGGAGTCGACCCGGAGCAACTCGGTGAGACTGGTCAGGCAGGCCTCATCCGCGGCGCGGCGCAGCGTCACGTCGGCATTGGAGCGTTGCCGCAGTTCGAGCGCATGTCCCAGGGCGCGAAGGAAGCGGGCCGGACTCTGCATCAGAAGTCGGCTCCGGCGGTGAAGGATGGCGCCGGCCGGGCGGGAGTGCGGGCGGCAGCCCGGATTTCGGCATCGCGTGACTGGCGCCCTGCATCGAGCAGTGGCACCACCTTGGGATGCTGATACCAGTGGGCCGCCAGCCCCTGGAGGGCCGCGAGCATAAGCGGGGACTTGGAGGCGAGCCGGCCCAGGCCGGTGATGCCCCGCGCCACGACCAGGCGGCGCAGCAGCCGGAGCACCATCGGATCATTGACGCGGGCCACCGCGGTGACCGCGGCCACCCGGAGATCGGGGTCGAGACCGGGGTCGGTGATCCGGGCAACCAGCCGGCTCACCAGTCCGGGAGGGCACTCGGCGACCAGGGACTCGAGTCCCAAACGCACGGTCGGCGGGTGTTCGCTGTCCAGGGCACGCGCCACGCTGCGCTCCCGCATCGTCGGGTCGGCAATGGCCAGCGCCAGCGCCTCGTGCCGCACTCTCGGGTCGCGGTGCAACAGCAGCGGCCCCGGGCTGAATCCGTCTGGGACCCCCGGAAGCCGGCCCAGCAGGACCAGCAGATTGCGCTGCACGTACCAGGGCATGCCGTCGAGCCGGGCCACCGCCAGCGGGCCGATGGCCTCGCCGTAGCGAGCCAGCAGGTCCAGCAACCCCAGGCGCACCCGGCGATCGCCGGCCACGGCCAGGGTGTCGAACAGCGCCGGGGCAGACTCGATGCCGGTCTGGGGCACCAGGCGGTCCAGCGCTTCGAGATCAACCTCACCGCCTTCCAGCATCCGTCGCACAGTCTGGGGATGAAACACCCGGCCCCGGATGACCCGCGCGACCGGATCCTCCCTGGGCACCGAATCGAGCAGTCCAAGCAGGGTCCCGACCTCGCGGCGTGCAATCATCCGGTCGGTCGCCACCAGGGTCCCGGGCTCCAGGATCCCGCTTTCGAACGCCAGCTTCAGCACCCGCTCCGGCTCCGGGGTGGCCCGGCTGGTGCCGGCCGGCAGCCCGGTTTCGGGCGCCAGCCGCAACAGTTCGGCGGCGAGGGCCTTGCTGGCGCGGCCGCTGCCGGAGTGCCGGGCCCGCTGGGAAAGCCGGGCCAGCACGTTGAGCCCGCCGCTGGACAGGGCATCCGCCCGGCTGGCGACGGTCGCTTCGACCACCCGGAACAGGGTCGCTGGCGGCAGCGTGACGGCGACGGAGCGAAGGAACTCCCCTTGGGCCGGGTGAGCGATTGCCGGGGCAAGCAGGCGGCGCAAGGTATCAAGGGGGACCGCGTCCAGCAGGGCGGCGAGGTCCTCAGCCAGCGCCGGCTCGATCACGGCCCGCTCGGCAAGCTGGGCCAGACACTCCAGCACCTGGGGATCGCGGCCGGGGCTGGCGGCGCCGATCTCCAGGGCGAACGCCAATTGTTCGGGGTCGCGTGGGCCGGGTTCCAGATCGGCCTCGGGATGCAGCAGGGCCACCAGCCGCTGCCAGGGATCGGCACCGGGCGGCGCTGCTGGTTCGGGCGGCGGCGCGGCATGAATCTCGATGAAGGAAGTGTTGGGCCAACGGCGCGGGGTACCGGCGGGCTCAGCGAGCACCGCCAGCAGGTTGGTCACCTCGGCAGCCGACACCCCGGGCAGAAACCGGATCTCCTGCACCCCAGCGGCGTGGAGCGTCTGGGCCAGATCCCGCAGGGTTTCAAAATCGGGGTCGGTCTCCAGGCCATCCACCACCAGCTGCACCGAGCCCACCTCGATCGTCAAGCTGTCCCGCTCCAGCAGCACCGCCTCGAGCCCCCGTTCGGCGGCGGCCGCATGGACCCGGGCCGCGGCGGCTGCGGCCGGCCCTCCGCGCAGGTCCTGCAGCAGCGTGGCCAACCCCAACAGCAGGTCGGTCAGCTGGCGCACGGCGGCGGAGCGGCGGGGGGGAACGGGCATGGGTCGGGAATCTATCCCCGGCGGCACCGACCGGGAGCCCCGCCCCGATTCGGCCAGATGCGACGGCCGACTTGATGGAGTATAGTTCTGCGCATGGGCACACCTCCCATACGACACTCGGGGGACCACGAGGGTATTATCGGCTGGGCCACCGGCGCGCCGGGCAAGGCAGACGTGCTGCGCCGTGGCGCGTGGTATCCGGTCGTGGAGCGGACCGCGATCGAAGCCGTGGTTGAGGTGGATCAGACCCGGCTCCGGGTGCGGCGGGATGAAGTGCTCTTCCGCTCTGACCGTCCCACCGCATGGACCGTGGTCAACCGCACCGGGGTCATGCGGCCGACCCTCAGCGGCCCGAAAGTGGTCACCACCTATGCCGTGTGCCCGGACTGTACCGGCCGCCAGGAGTTCGAGGGTCATCCCGAAACCCTGATGTGCGTGCGCTGCCGCCGCGCCGCCAAGGTCGACTGGGGCACCATCTACTGAGCCGAGGATGAGCCTCTGGACCATCCTCGCGCGGGCCCGCCGGCTGTATCCCGCCAGCATCGCCGTCGTTGACGGCCCCGAGCACACCACGTACGCCCAACTGGGCGATCGCACCGACAACCTGGCCCGACTCTTGGAGGCCATGGGCCTCCAGGCCCAGGACCGGATCGCGACCCTGCTGCCCAACTCCCGGGCCGCGCTGGAGAGCTACTTTGCCGCGGCCGGCCTGGGTGCCATCCTGGTGCCGCTCAACACCCGGCTCGCTCCGGAAGAGCTGCGGTTCATCCTGGCCGACAGCGGCACCCGGGTCCTGATTGCCGCACCCGCCTTCGCCGAGTTGACCCGGGCCTTGCTGGCCCGCGCCGCGGCTCCCGTCACCGTGGTTTCGGCCGGGGAGCCGTTCCCGGTCGCAACCGGGACTGCCCTCGCCTATCCAGCGGTTGAGCCGGGGCAGGGCTTTCCGGCCCGGTCCACACCTCCGGAGGCAGTGGCGCATCTGTATTACACCAGCGGAACCACGGGTCACCCCAAAGGGGTGATGCTGACCCACCGCAATGTGCAGCTCCACGCCCTCGCGGCGATCGCCGAGTTGGGCCTGTCCGACCGGGACGTGTGGGCCCATGTGGCACCGATGTTCCATCTCGCCGATGCCTGGGCCAGCTTTGCGATCACCTGGGTCGGCGGGCGTCATGTCATGCTGCCTCGATTCGAGCCGGGCGCGGCCCTGGAATTGCTCGACCGGGAACAGGTGACCCTGACCAACCTGGTGCCGACCATGCTCAACCTGATGGTGAAGGATCCGGCGCGGGACCGGTTCCGGTACTCCAGTCTGCGGCTGATCCTGAGCGGGGGCGCCCCCATCGCGCCGGCGGTGGTCGGCGCGATCATCGACACTTTCCGTTGCGAGTACGTCCAGACCTATGGCATGACCGAGACCAGCCCCTATCTCACCCTCAGCCTGCTCAAGCCCCACCTGCGGGCCCTGCCGGCGGCGGAGCAGCTCCGCTATCGGGCCAAGACCGGCCGGCCGTTCCTGGGGATCGAGCTCCAGGTCGTGGACGAGGCGGGGCGGCCGGTCGCGCCGGATGAGCGCGAGGTGGGCGAAATTCAGGTGCGGGGAGAGACCGTGACACCGGGCTACTGGAACCAGCCCGACGCCACCCGCGAGGCCTGGACCGAGGACGGCTGGTTTCGTACCGGCGATCTTGCCGTGCTCGACGTCGAGGGCTACGTCACTATCGTGGATCGCCGCAAGGACATGATCATCAGTGGCGGGGAAAAGGTGTATTCGACCGAGGTCGAGCACGTCCTCTATCAACACCCCGCGGTGCTGGAGGCGGCGGTCTACGGTTCGCCCGACCCGGTGTGGGGTGAAGTCGTGTCGGCGGCGGTCGTGGTGCAACCCGGCCAGCGGCTCCAGGAGCAGGAGCTGCTGGGGTTCTGCCGGGAGCGGCTGGCGGGCTTCAAACTGCCGCGCCGGATCTGCTTCCTCCCGGAGTTGCCGAAGACCGGCTCCGGCAAGATCCTGAAGCGCGCGCTGCCGCGCTGACCACGAGGGCGACCGTCGATGTGGGGCTTGAGGAACCGCGATACACCGATGCTTCCGAGCATCCGGGAAGGGCCCCGCCCCGGATTCCGTCCGGCACCGACCAAGCCGACGCTGACCGGCCCGACCCGGCCCGGTCACCATGACACCCCGATGCTGCCGGCGCCCCCGGTCCCCCCCCGGCCGGGCTACGGCTACAGGACCAGCATCGTGCTGCACCTGCTGCTGTTGCTGCTGGTGGTCCGCACCGTGACCCAG
>CALMOP010000033.1 GCA_937871775.1 uncultured Gemmatimonadota bacterium
ACCGACTCCAGGGCGCTGCTGGGATCCATGGACCTCGGCGATGATTCCGCGCTGCATGCGGTCGCCCGCGATACCGAGGCCCGGATGGCCCGGGTGGCGGCGATCCTTCGCAGGAAGTGATGGCGAAACGGAGTAACAAGCCACGCATAGCCGCGAGACTGCCCGGCGGGCAGGCCGCGCGCAACCAAAGGAGGGGAGCGATGTCGAGTCGTCTGCTGTTGGTCATAGCTCTGGTGATGGGATTGTCATCCGGACTCGCGGCGCAGCAGGTCCGTGTCGGCCAACCGCCCGGGGACTTCGCGACCGCGGCGCCGGGGAGCCTGCAGCGACTGGCCCCGGTGCCGGACCCGCCGATTGCCCGGGCCCACCCCACCCTCGATCTTCCGATCTCCGGCCGTTTGGCTCAGCGCGGGAAGGGACAGGCGGTCGCCCTGATGATCGTGGGTGGCGCCGGGCTCATCACCGGGCTGCTGGTGGACGAAAGCATCATCACGATCGCCGGAGCGGGCGCGGCCGGGGTCGGCCTCTTTCTCTACCTGCGTTAGTCATGCCTGATCCCACCCGGCGCTGCGCCGCCTCCCCGAACCGGCCATGACTCCTCTGCCGACCGAACTGCTCTCACCGACCTCAGGCCAGTTCTGGCTGCACCTGGGCACCGCCATGCTGTGCGGTGGCGCCATCGGCCTGGAACGGCAGCTCCGGGGCAAGGCCCTGGGTATGCGGACCAGCACCCTGATCTGCGTCGGTACGGTGGTCTTCGTGGCCCTGGGGGCGTCGTTCGACCCCGAACATGCCGACCCGACCCGGGTGCTGGGCCAGATCGTCACCGGCATCGGGTTCATCGGTGCCGGGGTCATTCTGGGCCGGGAGGGCAAGGTGCTGGGCCTGACCACCGCAGCCGTCATCTGGCTGGAGGCCGCGCTGGGCTGCCTGATCGGACTGGGATACCTGGCCGCGGCGCTGGTCATCACCGCCGTGACCCTGGGAGTGCTGACCGGTGTCGAAGGGTTCGAGAACGCCTGGGCGCGCCGCCGGGGCCATCGGGTGTCCCGGGAACTGGAGGACCTGGACGTCGATCAACCCTGATCCCCTGAGCACGACTGGATCCTTCACCCCTGAACTCATGACTACCCGCACCTCCCACTCGACCCGCTGGTCTTCCCGGCGGCAGCCGCGCCGTTCGCAGCCACCGGCCCTCGGGGCCGGGGACCCGCCGCCCGGTTTTCGGCCCCCCACACTTCCGGCTCCATCCCGGGGCTGACACCCCGTCAGGGCCCTGACCGGGCTTGGCATGCACCCGGAAATGGAGTTAGGTTATGCCCCCCGCAGAGCCCGGAGCCACGGATGTCCACGGACCCACGCACCCATCGCCGCCATGAGATCGCGGTCCGGTCACGTGCGTTCTTCGAGGGCATCATTCCGCGGAGTAGCGTGCTGGAGGGAGTCGAGGCGGACGACTATGCCGATCCGAAGCTGCGTCCGTTGCTGGAGATGATCCAGAACATTCCCAAGAAATCGCGCTTCTCCGGACTCTGGGGCAAGGCCTACGATGCGTATGTCGCCAAGGCCCAGGAACTGATCGCCGCCGCCGACGAGTAGCCACGCTGCCGCGAGAGGTCGCGATTTCCCGTTCGCCGCATCTTCCCGCCGTTCCCGTCCCTCCGAGTCCGCCCGCAACCCGTTCCCGACCTCCTTCCTGGGGATCCCTGACATGCTGATCGGCTGCATCACCCTGGCGACGACCGGAGAGCTGTGCGGCCGATGAGCCAGCGGACCGCGGACCTGGTCACCGGCTTCTATGCCGCCTTTGCCCGGCGCGACTGGGCCCCCATGGCCGCGGCCTACCGGCCGGAGGCGAGGTTCCGGGATCCGGTGTTCCGGCTCGAGGGCTGGCGCATCGGCGCCATGTGGCGGATGCTGTGCGAACGAGGCGTGGAGCTCCGGATCGAGGCCCAACTGCTGGACGCCACCGACGACCGCGCCAGCGCCCGATGGGAAGCATGGTACCGCTTCAGCGCCGGCAATCGTCCGGTGCACAACCGCATCCTGGCCGAGTTCCGGATCCAGGATGGGCTGATCCGGGAGCACCGGGATGCCTTCTCCCTGTATCGCTGGGCGGCCCAGGCGTTGGGGCTCCGGGGTCGCCTGCTGGGGTGGTTGCCACCGGTCCGGGGGACCATCCGGAGCCAGGCCAGCCGCGGCCTGGCACGCTTCATCGCCGACCGCGGCCTGGGCCCTGCCGGTCCTGCCTCCTGACATGCACCAGCTCGAGAGTCTGTTCGCCAACAACCGGGCGTGGGCCCGCGACGCGGTCAGCCGTGACCCGGACTTCTTTCGCCGACTGTGCGACCAGCAGTCGCCCCGATACCTGTGGATCGGCTGCGCCGACAGCCGGGTGCCGGCCAACGAGATCGTGGGCCTGCTCCCGGGCGAGTTGTTTGTCCATCGCAACGTGGCCAACCTGGTGGTCCACACCGACCTGAACTGCCTGTCGGTGCTCCAGTTCGCGGTCGACGTGCTGCGGGTGGAACAGGTGATCGTCTGCGGCCACTACGGCTGCGGCGGCATCGAGGCGGCGGCCCTGGGGCGATCCCAGGGATTGATCGACAACTGGCTGCGCCACGTCGCGGCTGTCCAGACCCGCTACCAGTCCCAGCTGGAGAATCCGGGGGCGGTCGGCAGCCTCCCCGATCGGCTGTGCGAACTGAACGTCCTCGAGCAGGCGCTCCACGTCTGCCAGACCACGATCGTTCAGGACGCCTGGCGCCGGTCGCAACCACTGTGGATTCACGGCGTGGTCTACAGTCTCCAGGATGGCCTGCTGCGGGACCTGGGGTTCGAGGTGTCCGGGAGTCTGGAGGCGGTGCCCCGGTTCGAGCGCGCCGTCATGGCCGTGGGGCGGGAACGCCGGACCTGAGCCCTTCCCGACTGCTCCGCCGGCGGCTACGTTGTCGCGACTCCCGACGTTGCCCCGTGACCCCGGACCGCCCCCGATGAGCCTGATGATCCGCGACCTGCCCGCCCTGACCCTGTCGGGGGCCCAGCGGCTTGCGGAGGCCGCCGCGGCCGAAGCGACCCGCCGGGGTTGGACCGTGGCCGTCGCGGTGGTGGA
>CALMOP010000034.1 GCA_937871775.1 uncultured Gemmatimonadota bacterium
CCGACTCCACCGCCGACTTCTTCCGGAGTACCACGGTCGCCAGCCTGGTCGGGTCGTCCAGGAAAGGCCGCGGGTAGCGCGTCGTACGGGCGGGAGGTGACCAGAGGCGGCGACTCCGCGCGGAGGGAGGGTTGGGGCAGCACCGCTCGAACTGGGGCCCGACCGCTCGGTAGAGCGTGCACCGGCCGGGAATAGGGGTGACTCGGTTGTGGGCGTGCTGCTCGCCTTTCAGGCATCCTGGCGCCGCTACCGCCGCTACCGTCCGTGCCTCACCAGGCCGAGCACGATCTCCGTCGCGATCAGAATGATCACCACCCACTCCAGGACTTCCATCCGCAGGGTGTTGGCCCGGTCGCTGAGCTTCTGGTAGATACTCTCGATCGTGGCCAGCTTGCGGGTCAGGGCCGCGTCCATGGCGCCCAGCTCGAACCGGCCTGCCGCCAGCCGGTAGATCCGCGCCAGATACTCCTCCCCGAACACCTTCAGCGCATTGGATAGCCGCTCCAGCATCACCGCGCTTTCGAGCTGCAGGTTCGCCACCTGGTTGAGGTCGGCGGTAACGGCGCGCGGCACCAGGGCCCGCCAGCCCCGGCCCCGGGCCAGCAGCTGGTAGGATCGCTCCAGCGCCTGGTCCAGCTGCAGGTCGAGCCACCGCATCTCCAGCAGCTGCACGTTGGCGAACTCCAGCACGCTCCGGACGTCCTCCGGATCCGGGTCCAGCACGAAGGCCGCGTCCCAGTCCACGATCGTGATGTCGCCCGGGCCGAAGCCGATCCGGACTTCGGTGGCGTTACGGATTTCGGCCTCGCTCATCGGGCCGTCCTCGCCGCGCAGCATCCCGGCGACGATCCCGGCGTGGTCGCGCGTGAAACGCTCGGCGTCGCCGTGCTCCGGGGCTTCCCGCATACCGAAGATGAGGTAGTCCTCGGTGAACTCCAGCACCCGCGGCTGCTGCACCGCGACAGCCACGGACCGCAGCAGGGCCTCGACCCGGGCCTGGGCGTCCCGGCGGAGCTGGTCGCTGGCCCGGAGCGCCACGGCGGCCGCGCGCAGCGGCTCCAGACCCCCGGAGACCGGCAGCCGGTACGCCACCGAGGCGGCCCCGAAATCGTAGAGGACCAGGTCGACGACCGGGTCAATGGTCCACGCCCCGACCGTCAGGGCGGCCTGCTCCTGCGAGACCCGGAGTGGGGCGGGCCGGTACTGGAACAACGAGGTCGCGCGGCCGCGATGCCGGAAGGTCTGCCGGGCCGAACCGGCGCCCAGCACCCGCTCGACCCGATCGAGATCGATGCCCTGGGCCACCTCGAACACGAAAACCGGATGGACTTCCCCCATCTCACCCCTCCTTCACGGTTCACTCACTCGGGGACGATGATATTGCGCTTCCCACCGTCACGGAGGATCCATGCTGATGCTCACCCGGGCCGAAGCCGGTCGCCGACTGGCCCTCGGCGTCAAGGCGGTGGTGAGGGATCTGCCGATCATCCGGGCGCTCACTCCTGGCGGAGTCCGGCTGGGCAGCGAACTGGCGTCTGCCTTCGGGTGCCCCCTCGATGTCGTTGCCGTGACCCGGCTCGAGGTGCCGGGTCGACCCCACTCGGTCTTCGGCGCCGTGGCCGATGGTACCGCGATCGTGTTGCCCGAACGGGTTCGGGAACTGGATCTCCCCGACACCTACGTGGCCCGGCTGGTCGCGCTCGCCCGCCGCGATGTCGATCAGGTCACCCGGAATTGGCGCGATGGGGCCCCGCCGGTCCAGGTCCGGGGACGCACCGTCGTGCTGGCGGACGACGGGGTGAGCGACGCGGTGCTGGTGGCCGCCGCCGCCCGGGCCCTCCGGGAGGAGGGTGTCTCCCGTTTGATCTACGCCGCTCCCTCCGCGAGCCCCGAGCTGTGCCGGTGCCTCGACCCCTACTGTGACCACCGTATTCTGCTCTACCCGCCCGTGGCCGATCACGACCCCGGGATCTGCGCGGCCGAGTTCGAGCATACCACAAGGTTCGACATTGGCAAACTGGTCCGGCGGAGTAGGGGTACGCTCGCCGCCGGGTGAGCCGACGGAGCAATCCAGGAGCTCCGCTCGGTCGAGCGACCGGCTCCGAATGCAACCCGCCCCGGCCGGCTGGCCGGGGCGGCAGTGTCAGGAGAAGGCTGGCTCAGCCCTTGATGAGAATCTTGTTCTTGACCGCGAGGTCGGCCTTGGGGATCCGAACCGTCAGGATCCCGTCGGCATAGATCGCCTCTACCCTGGCGGCCTCGACCGCTTTCGGCAGCCGCAGGGTCCGGATGAACTTGCCGGCCTCCCGCTCCTCCCACAGCATGTTCTCATCCTTCTCGGTGGTCTTCTGCTCCCGGTGGCCGCTCAGGGTGAGGACGTCCGCCTCGAGATGCACGTCGAGGTTCTCCCGCGGTACCCCCGGGATCTCGGCCCGAACAATGAACTCCTTCTCACGCTCGGTCAGGTCCAGCACCGGCATCCAGTTGCCTTCCATCGCCCGGCGCAGGGGCTCGAAGCCGAAGCCGGGGTAGGTCAGCGGCGCGGGGAAGAACCGGTCAAAAATCTGGTCCATGTCCCGCACCAAGGTCGGTGCACCACCCTGCAATGTGGTGATTTTCATAACTCCTCCGCGTCCGTCATTCGTGAACCGGCTGGGCCTTCCCTACGCCGCCCAATTTAGCGCCGGCCCCGTGAAGCCCTGTTGAACCACTGGAGAAAGTTCACTCACGTCGATCAGCGCTCCACCCAGAGATGGGAGATGGCCAAGCAGGTGCCAACATTGGCGTGCCGACATGGAGCCACCTCCGGATGGGATACCGGAAGGTGGGGCCGGCGCGGTGAGGAAAGGCCCAGGCCCGGGTGAAACGCAGGGGGTCAGTCCTGGTCATGAAGGATGCGTTCGGGTGGGTCGTCCAGATCGTCGAACTGTCCGTCCCGCACGGCGACCAGGAACAGCCAGGCGAAGACCCCGCCCAGGCCGAGCGCGATCGGGAGCAGGAAAACTATAGCGTCCATGAGCCCTCCCCGGCCACCAAGCCCTCCACCCGGGCGGCATTCCAGATCACCAGTCCGCTGGAGAGTGGCATCAGCACTGCGGCCACCAGCGGGTTCACCAGCCCGGCGGCGGCGGCGGTGACCGCGAGCGCGTTGTACACCAGTGCCCGGTGCTGACTGGAGCGGATCATCCGGGCCGCCGCCCGCGAGGCGTGGATACCGGCGACCACCGGGGCCAGGGAGCGTCGGGAGATGATCCCGTCCGCGACCAGCAGGCTGCTGGCGGCGCCTTCCGCCATGGCAATCCCGATGTCGGCCTCGGCAAGGGCGGGGCCATCATTCAGCCCATCTCCGACAAACACCACCCGGTGTCCGGCATCCCGGGTCTCGGCGATCCACCTGGCCTTGGCGGCCGGATCGTGTCGCGCCACGACCTCCGTGATCCCGGCCTCGCGTCCGATCGCTCGGGCCACGTCCCGGTGATCGCCGGTCAGTAGCGTCACCGACAGGCCCAGGTCCTCAAGCCGGGCGACGGTGGCGGGTGCGTCGCCCCGGGAGGCGTCACCCAGCCCGATCATGGCCGTGGGCCCTGTCTCGGGGGCACCGGTCCGGCACAGCGCCACCTGTCCCGGTCCGGCCGATCGGAGTTCCCAGCGGTCGTCGTCGACCCGACCGCTGATCCCCTCGCCCGGGATCTCCCGGATCTCGGTGGCCTGGGGCAGCGGGATGCCGCGGCGTACCGCCTCGGTGGTAATCGCCCGGGCGATGGGGTGGCTGCTGTAGCGCTCCAGGCCAGCGGCGATTCTGAGGTCGGCGTCCGAGGCGTGGATCACGACCAGCGCACCGGCGGTGACGGTGCCGGTCTTATCGAGCGCGATCCGGTCGGCCTGGCCCAGGCGGAGCAGGGCATCGGCGGAGCGCAGCAACAATCCCCGGCGTGCCGCGGCGCCCAGGCCTGCGGCCGCCGCCAGCGGCTGGGCCAGGGCCAGTGCACAAGGACAGGCCACCACCAGCACCGCGACCATCCTGGTGACGGCGACCTCGCTGCCCCGCGCCTGCCACCAATAGGCGAAGGTGAGGCTCGCGATCAGCAGGGTCATCGCGGTGAACCACGGGGCAATCCGGTCGGCCGCGCTGGGTGCCATCCCCCGGTCTTGCGCCGCCTTTAACTGCGCGGCCATCCGCTGCACCACGGTCTCCCGGCCCACGGCCTCGACCTGGACCGTGAGGGCGCCGTCGGCGAGGAGCGTCCCCGCCACCACCCGATCGCCCGGGGCGACCAGCACCGGGGCCGCCTCGCCGGTCACCAGGGCCATGCGCACCTGGCCGCTCCCCTCGACCACCAGGCCATCCGCTGCCAGTTCCTCGCCGGCACCGATGTCGATCCGATCGCCGGGCCGGAGCTCCCCCACCGGCACCACCTGGTACTCCACGGCTCGGCCTTCTGTGCCGGCTGGCCCCCTCGCCAACCCACCGAGCCGTCGCGCAGTCGCCGGTACCGCACCCGCCAGGGCCGCGGCCGCTTCCGTGGTCCGGTGCCGGCCCCGACTCTCCAGCACCCGCCCCAGCAGGAGCAGGGCGACCAGCATGGCCAGTGAATCGAGGTAGCCGTCCTGGCCTGCGAGTGTGGCCAGCAGCCCCTGGCCGTACAGGATCGCCACCCCGAGCGCGATGGGCAGGTCCATGTGAAGCACCCGGTGGCGCAAGCCGTTCCAGGCTCCGGCGAAGAACGGCTCCGCGCACCATAGCGCCACCGGGGTGGCGAGGACCAGGTTGGTCCAGCGGAACAGGGCGGCGTAACGGGGATCCATGCTCCCCCACCAGCCGGCGTAGAGGCTGGCGGCGGCCAGCATGATGTTCATCGCCGCGAACCCGGCCACGCCGAGCCGGAGCATCAGCCCCCGGTCCGGCGCCCGCTCCTCACCCAGCGGACGGGGATGGTAGCCCAGCGCCGCGATCCGGCGTGCCAGCGCGGCGAGATCCACCCGACGGGGGTCCCATCGCAAGGTGGCCCGGCCGGTCGCGTAGCTGATCGTGGCGGCCTCCACACCCGGGGTCCGCTCCAGCACCTTCTCGGTCACCCAGACGCACGACGCGCAGCGGAGGCCGTCCACCACCAGGTGGGCCTCAACCAGGCCACGCTCATCCGAAGTGATCGCGACGCTGCTCCAGTCGCCGCCGCCGGTCACCTCGGGGCGGGGCGCGAATTCGGTCCGTTCGCCGTAGTAGCGCTCCAGGCCCGCGCCGCGGATGATGCTGGCGGCCATTTCGCAGCCGTTGCAGCAGAAGAGGTCCGTGGGGCCCTCCACCGCGGCGCCGCAGTGGGGGCAGTGGCCGACCGCCCGGGCGCCCCGCGGCTCGGCAACCCGGCCATCGGCCGGCGGGCCGACCGGTCGCGGAGCCACCTTACCGCGGCTCGGTCTGATAGGACGTGACAACGGGGTCGGCCCCGCGAACCGCGATCCAGGCGAACAGGGCGTTCACCACGACCACGATCGCGAGGCCGAAAGCGATGCCCCAGGGCCAGCTGCGGCCAGACGAGCTATCGGAGTGCGGTTCCAATGTGGCCCTCGGTCTTGAAGGTGGCGTTGATCTCGACGCTCCGTTGGGGACTGGTCACCCGGACCTCGATCGGGATGGTGCGCGGCAGGTCGGGCCGGGCCTTCACCCGGATGATGAGTGGCACCGTCCGACTCTCCGTCGAGCCCAGGGCGATGTCCTGGACGATTACCTCGGCGTCGTCGAGGCCTTCGACGGTGACATGAAAGGGCACCGGCGCTGCGGCGGCTTCCTTGTTGGTCACCCGGAGGAGATAGGTATTCCTGACGAACCCGTCGGCGTCCATCGTGAACAGGGACCCCGGCGCGCGCTGCACGGTGGCGTCGAAGGGGGCCCGGGCTGCCATCAGGACCAGCGCGGCCGCGGCAATCCCGCCGAGCAGACCCCCGTAGATCAGGGTCCGGGGGCGCACCCGCCGGGTCCGGGCCCCCGTCACCTCAGCCATGGCGCTCCAGGTGATCAGGGTGCGATGCCCGAGCTTCTCCATGACGATGTCACAGGCGTCGATGCAGCGGGCGCAGGCGATGCACTCCAGTTGGAACCCCTGGCGGATGTCGATGCCCTGGGGGCAGACGAAGACGCATTTGTTGCATTCGATGCAGCGGCCCTCCGCCTTGGCGGCCTCGCCGCCCCGAGGCTCGCCCCGGCCGGTCTCATACTGCACCAGCACCGTCTCGGCGTCGGTCAGAGCGCTCTGGAGCCGGGCGTAGGGACAGAGATAGTTGCAGAACTGTTCCCGGAACCAGGCCAGATCCAGGAACCAGACCGCGCTGAAGATCGCGACGATGCTGTATTCCAGGTGTGAGCCCTGCCCGCTCCATAACTCCCGTGCCCCGGCGAAGTAGCTGCCGAAGGTCATCGCGACCACCACCGCGATACCGATGAACAGGCCCCACTTGAGCGCTTTGCGCCAGGTGCGATCCAGGCTCCAGCCGGCCTCATCCCGCTTGCGGCGGCGGACCCAGTCTCCCTCGATCCACTCCTCCAGCGGCCGGATCCAGCTGTCCAGGAATACCGTCTGGGGGCAGGCGAAGCCGCACCACAGCCGGCCGAACAGCGAGGTGAAGAAGAACAGCGAGAAGGCCAGAAACAGCAGGAGGAGGAGCAAGAAGATCGTGTCGGCGGCGGTGAAGATCGCGCCGAGAGCATACAGCCGCCTCCGGGGCAGGTCGATGAGCAGGGCCGGATTGCCGCGGATGACCACCCAGGGGGTCACGAAGAGGATCAGGTGCAGCACGGTGAACGTGGCTTTCCGCAGCCGTTGCCACGGCCCCGTCACGTGCTGCTCGTAGATGAACTTCCGCTGCTGCGTGAACCCAAGCATCCGTGCGTCCTCGCCTCGGGATTCGCCCCTGACGGTCTACTCGTGGCCCGCCGGCACCCCGGTTGCCTCGCGGTTCCGCTGTACCACGTACGCGGCGACCTCCGCCACCTTCTCCGGTCCCAGGATGGGGCCCCAGGTCAGCATCCCCTTTTCCGGAACGCCCACCGTGATGGTACGCAGGATGTCTGCCGGCCGCCCGCCGTGGATCCACACCGTGTCCAGCAGGTTGGGT
>CALMOP010000035.1 GCA_937871775.1 uncultured Gemmatimonadota bacterium
CATCCGGCTGGCCGGGCTCTCCAGCGACAACACCACCTGTCCCCTGAGCTGCTGCTTGCCGTGCATCAGATCGTCGACCGACAGTCCCTGCGCGGCCAGCAGGGCATACTCGCCCCGAATCGCCTCGACGGCCCGGTCGGCGGTGGCCGGCTGGGTCCCGATGTATACCCCGGCGACTCCCGCCGACTGGAAGAACTGCTGATAGGCGTAGATCGCGTAGGCCAAGCCCAGCTCTTCGCGAATCCGCTGGAACAGGCGGCTCGACATGCCGCCCCCGAAGGCGTTGGTGAGGATGGACAGCGCGAAGCGGCGGGGATCCCGATAGCCGAACGTGTCCGAGCCGAAGACCAGGTGCACCTGGGTCGAATCCCGGTTTACCGCGTGCACCACCCCTCGCACCGCCCTGGCCGCGCCGACCCGGCCCCGTGGGGGCGTCCCGGCGGGCTGCGCCAACCACCCTTCCCGCTCCAGCCCCTCCAGCACCGCCTCGTGCGTCAGATTCCCGGCTGCCGCCACCACACAGTTGCCAGGCTGGTAGCCCTGGCCATGGAGTTGCTTGAGATCGATGGCGGAAAGCCCCCCGACGGACTCCCGGGTCCCCAGGATCGAATAGCCGTAGGAATGGTCCGGCCAGAGCTGCTGGTTGAACAGCTCGAACACCCGGTCATCCGGATTATCCTCCACCGTGGCGATCTCTTCCAGGACCACATTCCGCTCCAGAGCGAGGTCCTCCTCACGGAGCAGCGGTCGGCGAACCAGGTCGGTCAGAACATCCAGGGCCCGGGGGAGATCCTCGTCGAGGACATGGGCCTGGTAGTTGGTGTGATCGCGGCTGGTGTAGGCGTCCAGCGACCCACCGCGGGCCTCCAGCTCCATGGCGAGCTGGCGCGCACTGCGGCGTTCGGTGCCCTTGAATACCATGTGCTCCAGCAGGTGCGAGGCGCCCATCTGGGCCCGCACCTCGTGCGCACTGGCGGTACGCACCCAGATCCCGACGGCCACGGACCGGACGCCCACGATCCGTTCGGTGATGATCGTCAGGCCGTTGGGGAGGACGCTCCGGCTGAGCCCCTGGTCGAGACGCTGGGTCTCCACGGACACCTCGACCTCACTCCTTCGGGATCAGCGCCTTCCGGGACAGTTTCATCCGCCCCTTGTCGTCTACCTCGAGCAGTTTGACCTTCACCACATCGCCCTTCTTGACGACATCCTCGGTCTTCTCGGTCCGGCCGTGCTGCAGTTCGCTGATGTGGAGCAGCCCTTCCACCCCGGGCAGAATCTCAACGAAGGCGCCGAAGGCGGTGGTGCTCTTGACCGGGCCCTCGTAGATCCGACCCACCTCGGGCTCCATCACCATCGACTCGATCATCTGCCGGGCCTTCTCGCCGGCCTCGCCACCCACCGCCGCAATGGTCACCTGGCCCGAGTCCTCGATGCTGATCTTCGCGCCGGTGGCGTCCTGGATGCCCCGGATGGTCTTGCCCTTGGGCCCGATGACGTCACCGATCTTGTCCGGCTTGATCATGATCGTGATGATGCGCGGCGCGTACTTGGACATCTCCGGCCGGGGAGCCGCCAGCGCCTTGCCCATTTCCTTGAGAATGTGCAGCCGGCCCTTGCGAGCTTTCTCCAGCGCCTCTTCCATGATCTTCAGGTCCATCCCCTCGATCTTGATGTCCATCTGGATCGAGGTGATGCCGTTGGTGGTCCCGGCCACCTTGAAGTCCATGTCTCCGAGATGATCCTCCGACCCCAGGATGTCGGTGAGTACGGCGACCTTCTTGCCTTCCTTGATCAGGCCCATGGCCACGCCGGCGCAGGCCGCCTGCATCGGGACCCCGGCGTCCATCAGCGCCAGCGAACCGCCGCAGATCGAGGCCATCGACGAGGAACCGTTCGACTCCAGTATCTCGGAGACGACCCGGATGGTGTACGGGAACTTGGCGTATTCCGGCAGGAGCGGCTGCAGCGCCCGTTCCGCCAGGGCGCCATGACCGATCTCGCGCCGACTGGTGCCACGCATCGGCTTGACCTCGCCGGTGCAATAGGGCGGGAAGTTGTAATGCAGCATGAACGACTTGGACGACTCCGCCATGGTGTCGATGCTGTCGATCCGCTGCTCGTCGTCCTGGGTGCCGAGCGTGACCGCGACCAGGGCCTGAGTCTCCCCCCGCTGGAACAGCGCCGAGCCGTGGGCCCGTGGCAGCATACCGGGATCAATGGTGATCGGGCGGATGGTGTCGCAATCACGCCCGTCGACCCGCTCCCCCTTCTCCAGCACCTGGGCCCGCATCACCCGGTACTCGATGTCCTCCAGCACCGCGCTGATCTGCTTGCCGCTCTCCGGAAACTCCGCGGCCAGGGTCTCCTTGAGCTTCGCCTTCAGCCCTTCGGCATTGGCCGCCCGGGCGTGCTTGTCCTTGGCGTTGATCGCCTGTGCCATCTCCGCCTCGGCCAGGGCGCGGACACGCTTGACGAGGTCCGGGTTGGGCTCGTCCTTGACCCACGCCTGCTTGGGACGGGCCGCCTTGGAGGCAACCTTCTCGGCGTGTCCCAGCAGCTCCCGGATGCCCTTCTGGGCCACCTTCAGCGCCTCCAGCATCTCGGCCTCGGACACCTGCAGCGCGCCGCCCTCGACCATGAGAATCGAATCACTGCTCCCGCTCACGGTCACATCCAGATCCGAGAACTCCAGCTGTTGAAAGGTCGGATTCAGGATCCAGTTGCCTTCCACCCGGCCCACTCGCACCGCGGCGATCGGACCATTCCATGGCACCGGGGACAGGCTCAGCGCCAGCGAGGCCCCCGTCACGGCCAGGACATCGGCATCGTTCTCCTGGTCCGCCGAGACCACCGTCACGAAGACCTGGACCTCATTCTTGAATCCCTCCGGGAACAACGGCCGGATCGACCGGTCGATCACCCGGGCCGCCAGGATCTCCTTGTCGCTGGGCCGGCCTTCCCGCTTGAGGAATCCTCCCGGAAACTTGCCCGCCGCGTAGGTTTTCTCCCGATACTCCACCGTCAGAGGGAAGAACGGCAGCGAGGACTGGTTGGGGGAAACCGTCACGGCGGCCAGTACCGCGGTGTCTCCGAATTGCAGATAGGCCGAGCCGGCGGCCTGCTTGGCGAGGCGGCCCGTCTCCAGGACGAGCGAACGGCCGGCAAACTGGGTTTCGATGCGCTGTACGGTCACGTACCTGTTCCTGTCCGTGGGACCCCAATAGGTTCAAGGCGTCCCGGCCGGAGTGGCGGGGACGCCCTGGTGCAGATGGCTCCGCTAATGCCGGAGCCCGAGTTCTTCGATCAGCGACCGGTAGGTCGACAGATCGCTGGCCTTGAGATAGTTGAGCAGTCGGCGCCTGGTGCCCACCATCTTCAGCAGGCCACGCCGGCTGTGGTGGTCCTTCAGGTGGGTGCGGAAATGGCCGGTGAGGGAGTTGATGCGCTCGGTCAGAAGCGCGATCTGCACCTTGGTGCTGCCGGTGTCGGTCTCATGCGACCGCTGCTTGGCGATGATCGCCGTCTTGTCAAAACCCATGCTGCGGATATCCTCATGGAACTCGCTCCGGGCCGTTGCCCGTGAGGTGCGCAATTGTCGATAGCTCAACAATATAACGCGTCCCCAAGCGACCCGGCAACCCCGCCATGAGCCGCGACGCCCCGGCCCCGGGCCTGCGGCTCGGACCCTATACGCTCGCCGAGCCGCTCGGCCAAGGCGGCTTCGCCTGGGTATACCACGCCCTGCGGGACGACGGTAAGTCGTTCGCCATCAAGGTCTTGAAGCCGAGGTATGGGACTGACCCAGCTTTCGAGTCCCGGTTCCGACAGGAAGCGGCCTTCGCTGCCAGCCTAGTCCACCCCAACATCATCCACATCGAGGATGTGGGAGCCCAAAGCGGGATGTCCTATTTCGCGATGGATCGCTATCCCGCCAGTCTCGGTGGCCAACTGGCCGGCGACGCGGTGCTTCCCGAGCCGCAGGTGGTGGAGATCGGTCTCGGGGTCGCCCGGGCCCTCGGATTCGCACACCAGCGCGACGTGGTGCATCGCGACATCAAGCCTGACAACATCCTGATCGGAGAGGATGGCCACCCGGTGTTGACCGACTTCGGCATCGCCAGGGCGGTGAGCGGATACGTGGCGGCCACCGGGTTCATGATGACGATCGGCACTCCGGCCTACATCTCCCCCGAGCAGGCCCAGGGCCGGGGTCTCGATGGCCGATCCGACCTGTATGCACTGGGAATCACGCTCTATCGTGCGGTCACCGGGCAATTGCCGTTCCGGTCCAAGGACTGGTTTGAGCTGGCACGAATGCATGTGGAGGATCGCCCGGAGCCGCCCCGGGCCCTCCGGCCGGACCTGTCCAAGCGACTGGAGCGGATCATCCTGCGGCTGCTGGCCAAGCATCCCAACGACCGTCACCCCAGCGCCGACGCCTTGCTCGAGGACTTCGCCGACCTCGGCGCGGGACGGGGAACCACCGCGGACCTGCCGGTACCCGAAGACTACCTCCGCAAATCCTCCGAGGGGCCCAAACCCGACCCGGACCGGAAGTGGTGGAAGGGCTGGTAGGCCAGCCGCCTATGGCCTGAGGGTCGCGGGGTCGGGGGTGACCGCGTCGACGACGCGCCCCTCAAACCGCACGATCGGCGCACCCACCGCGGTGCGGGCCCAGTAGGACCCCGACGCGGTCGAATCGAATACCAGCGCCAGCAATCTCGTCCCGGTACTGTCGAACAGGATCACGCTGCGGTCCGGTGAGTCGAACCGGATGGAGTCTCCCTCCGCCCCTTCCGGGAAACCGACGGCCCGCAAATCCTCGAAGTGGCTCAGGAACCGTCGCACCTTCACCGAGTCGGCCACCGCCCGATCGAGCTGCCAGGTTCGGCCGTGGCGGGTGAGTTGCCAGTGGGCCCTCCCCCGGGTCGCCTCGACTCGCGCCACCTGCTCCGGGGCCACCGTCGCCACCGCCTTGTCCCGCCAGTCAGAGGCTGATTTGGCCGTCTGTTCCATGAAACGACCCCGTAGCAGATACACCGCCTCCTGCCCTGCTCGGCGGGCGTAGAACCCCTCGAACTCGGGCCCCCGGCTCCCCAACCACAGGTCGAGCACCGGCTGGCCGGCGGCGGTGATGACCAGGTGACGCCCGGCGCTGCTATCGACCCCCAGCCGCGCGTGCGAGGCGGCACTCTGGGCCACCAGCTCACTGCGACTGGAACTGTCGCCCAGCGCCGCCAGGAACCCGCGCACCAGGAGGGTATCGGCCCGGTATCCGTTGGCGGTCCAGCCCCCCGAGTCTCGAGCCAGGATAATCGTGTCGCTCTGCCGGGCCAGCACCACCCGTTCCACGACCGGCAGGTCCAGGAGCCCCAGGACCAGCCGTCCCGCATCATCCCGCCGGCCGCGCTGCACCACGGCCATGGCGCCCCACAGGCCCAGCGCGATCAGCAGCGCCAGCGCGATTCTCCGAAGGACGGTGGGGCTCATTGTGCCTCCGACTGCGGCGGCGCATGCGGGGTCCACGGAATCAGCGCGCGCCGTCGACGCCCCATCAGCCTGGCGACCCCGAACAGCATCACCAGGACCGGCACCAGAATGACGTTGGCGTACTTGATTCCCTGCTGCAGCGTCGGGCTGGTGAACAGCAGCCGCGGCGGAGTCCGGTCCCGGCTGCGGATCTGGATCAGCGCCTCGTCCTGCGCCAGCCAGTCGATCGCATTGAGGGTGAACACCACGTTCTCGCCCGAAGCGCCCGAGTAGCGATCGGTCGCGAATTCCATGTTGCCCACCACCACCACCCGCCCCTTCGGCCCGGCACCACTGTCACCGGCCTGAGACGAAACAGCCAGCAGCCGCTGCTTGAGATCAACCGGTGGGAACTGCCGGGTCGGCGTCAGATCGATCTCACCTTCGGCGATGCCGGCCACTCGGCTGGACAGCAGAAGCGGGGTCAGTTTGGCCCTGGTGTCTGGCAGAAATTCGAGACTGCTGCTCCAGGGAAGGAAGACCTCCCCCACACCGTCGGTGATGATTGTACCGCCCGCCGGGCGGGCTCTCAGCCAGAACGGATACGGCTGGTAGGCCGCCGCGCCGGGCAGCGGCACCAGCTGGTTGGAGGCAAGATCATAGACCAGGTCGGGGCGGACCTTCAGGCCGAACGGCGCCAGGAACTGGTTCCAGACCGGCTCCTTGCCGCTGACCTGCGGCCGGGCCCCGCTCAGCGGGGCGCCACTGGTCATGACCAGAGCGCTGCCGCCCCGGGCGAAGAACGCCTGCAGCCGGCGGGTGGCCCCCATCGAGATGCTGTCGGGCTGACCCAGGATGATCAGGGTCTGGATTGAATCGCCGGGCTGGGTGGTGTCGCCCAGGGACAGCGGCACCACGGAGTAGCTCTTGGCCAGCTGCTCCTGGACCTGGGCCAGCGCCCGACCCTCCCGACCCCAGTCCTCCATCGCGACCACCAGCCCGATCTGCGGCTTCCTGGCCCGGGTGAGCCCCCGGATCGCCGCGGCAAGGCGGTACTCAAGATCATCGGTGCGGCGCACGAACGGGATGGCCTCGTTGGCGTCGGTGTACTGCACCGCCAGCCCCAGATACCCTTCCTTCACCTGCAGCTCGGATTTCCCGACCACGTTGAACTGGACCGGCTGGATACCCAGGGCCCCGGCCTCGCGTCGGGCCTCCGGATCATCGGCGGGGTCCCGCTCGATGATCCGGATCCTGCCCCGCCCTGCCGACCGGAGGTCGCCCAGCAGATCGTCCACGTCCCGCTTCATCAGGGCGACTTCGGCCGGCAGTTCGTCGGAGGCGAACAGCTTGATGGTGACGATGTCGTTGAGGGACCGTACCAGATTGCGGGTGGCCGGAGCCAGCGTGTAGGCATGGCCGGGCGTCAGGTCGATCCGGCCGCTGAGGTAACTCCCGAGCAGGTTGGCCACAACCAGGATCCCGACCAGGAGCAGCACGCCTACCCGGAGCCGCCGGGCCGGCTCCTGGCCCTGCGCCAGCTTGCGCCCCATGATGGCGCCATAGGCGAGGATCAGGAAGATCGCCGCCAATGACCCGAAGTAGACCGCGTCCCGCAGGTCGATCACCCCGCGGCCGATGCTGTCAAAGTGGGAT
>CALMOP010000036.1 GCA_937871775.1 uncultured Gemmatimonadota bacterium
GACCAGCCTGCCCCGAACTCATCGATCAGGCGCCGGCCCAGCGCCGAGGTCCCGGTACCGTCGGTCATGCGACTGCGGCGCTCCGTGGCTATAGTTCGTGCACCAGCAATGGTTCCGAATCTACACCTTCTGGTCCTCCTCTGCGGCGCGCCTCCCTGCCCGCCGGAAGCGTCCGCGCTGGTTGCGGCCGGGTGGCAGGCGTACCGTCAGGATTCCATCGCGGTAGCCCGGGAGCGGTTCACCAGGGCCGATCAGATGTGCCTCCACAATCTCGATGCCAAGATCGGGCTGGGCTTTGCGCTGTACCGCCAGGAGCAGCTTGGCTCCGCGGACAGCCTGTTTGCCATCGTCGCCCGGGCCGACTCCGGGAATGCCGACGCCTGGGACGGCCTGACCCTGACCCGCTGGCGGCGGGGAGACCGGTCTGGCGCGCTGTTCGCGGGCCGGCGGGCACTGAAGCTCAATCCCCGCAGCCAGGGCACCGCCGAGATCCTGCGCCGAATCGACCCCGACTGGGACCGGCCGGCGCCCAAGCCGCCCATACGGCCGCGCACCCTCCGGGTGGATGCACGGACCCGGGGAGAGTTCTTCGAGGTGCCCGGCGAGGGCAGCTGGAGCCGATTCTACGTTCAGGGGGTCAACCTGGGGGTGGCGCTGCCCGGCCGGTTCCCGACCGAGTTTCCCCAGGATTCCGCGGTCTATGCCGGCTGGCTGGAGACCATCGCCAGCATGAACGCCAACACCCTCAGGGTCTACACCATCCTGCCGCCGGCCTTCTACCGGGCGCTGCGCGGCTGGAACATCACCAATCCCTACCGGGCGCTGTGGCTGGTCCACGGGGTGTGGACCGAGCTGCCGCCGGGCCACAACTTCGACAACCGGCCCTGGAAGGCCGGCTTCCGGGAAGAGATGCGGCGGGTCGTCAACCTGATCCACGGCAACGCCGCCTTCCCGGCCCGGCCGGGACACGCCGGCGGCCGTTACGAGACCGATGTCTCCCGCTGGACCCTGGGCTACATCATTGGACGGGAGTGGGAGCCATTCGCGGTGAAGGCCTACAACGCCCGCTTCGAGACCCCCACCGCCAGCTTCCAGGGGAACTACTTCAGCCTGCCGAAGGGGCTCCACATCGACGCCTGGATGGTGGAGCAGTGCGACTACCTGATGGGTTTCGAGGCATCGGCCTACAACACCATCCGGCCCGTCGCCTATACCAACTGGCCCACGCTGGACCCGCTGCACCATGTCACCGAAGCCACGACCGGCGAAGAGATGATCTGGCGCCGCAGGGTCGGCCGGGTGACCCCCCAGGACCCGAGCGAATACGAGAACGACGCCATCAGCGTGGACGCAATGCTGGTACGGCCGACTGCGCGGAACCCGGCCGGCTGGTTCGCCAGCTACCACATCTATCCCTACTACCCCGACTTCATGCTGTATGACCCGGTGTACGACACCACCCACTCCAGCGAAGGGCGCTCCAATTACTTCGGGTACCTGCGCGAACTGAAGCGGCACCATGCCGGGGTGCCGCTGCTGGTGTCGGAGTACGGGGTGCCCTCCAGCCGGGGCGACGCCCATTGGCAGCCCCAGGGCTGGAACCACGGCGGCCACGACGAAACCGCCATGGCGGCCATCGACGCGCGACTCACCCGGGAGATCCGCGAGAGCGGCGCCGCCGGCGCCATCGTGTTCGCGTGGCTGGACGAGTGGTTCAAGAGGAACTGGATGGTGATGGACTACGAGATCCCGCAGGAGAACACCCGCCAGTGGCACAACGTGATGGACGCCGAGCAGTACTACGGCATCCTGGGACTGTACGCCGGCGACGAGGCCACCACCCCGCGACCCGGCGGCGATCCGGCGCGCTGGCTGACCTTGCCACCGCTCCTGTCGGCCCCGCGCCCGACCCCGGGACAGCCGGCCCGACTGCGGGTCGGGTCGGATGAGTCGTTCGTCTACCTGACCATCGAGTTCCCCGAGTTCCGCGGCCGCGACTTTCCCTGGCCGGACCGGGAGATCCTGGTGGCGTTCGACACCTACCGCCGCGAGTTGGGCCAGCGCACCCTCCCCGACGGGATCCTGAGGGGCGACCTGGGTTTCGAGTTCGTGGCCCGGTTCAGGGATACCACCGACGCGGAACTCCGGATCATCCCCGACTACAGCCCCTACTTCGGCGGCGACGCCATCATCAACGGCGACGACTACGGCCGCTTCGCCCGCCGGCCCATCAGTACCGTGGCGGATGACGACGGCCGCTTCGACTCGATGTTCGCGATCACCAACCGGGCCCGCTTTACCCGGAACGGCGGGTTCATCCCGACCCGCGGACTCAACCGGGGCGTGCTCCGCTACGGCCCGGCCTCCCGCACCACCCTGTCCGACTGGTACTGGGACCGGCAGTCGGGAATGCTGGAACTGCGCCTCCCCTGGAACCTGCTCAACGTGAGCGATCCCTCCACCGGCACGCTGCTGTACGAGACCAACGAGGGCCCCGAGATCGGCACCGCCCACAGTGATGGTTTCCGGATCGGGGTGGTGGTGGCAGGACGGGGGCGCGGTTCCGGCGGTTCGGGACGCGCCGGGGTGATCGGGGCGCTGCCCGCCACCGCGCGCGACGGCCGCTGGCATCAGGAGGACTTCCCCACCTGGACCTGGCCCACCTGGACTACGCCCCACTACCACGAGCGGCTGAAACCGGTCTACGACTCGCTCAAGGCGGTCTGGGGGGGCCCCCGGTGAGTCTGACCGGCCGGGGCATCCCCGCCGGAGCCCGTTGTGCCGCGACCCTTTCCCGATCGACCGGCCTGGCCCTGCTCTTCCTGATCGGCGGCCAGGCCCTGGCCTCCCAGACCGAGACCGCGGATTCCCTGTGGGGCGCCGACGACTACGCCGGCGCTCAGCGGGAGTATCTGCTGGTGCTGCACCAGAACCCCGGCAACGTCCGGGCGCTCTATCGGCTGGGCATCCTGGCCTCCTGGGACGACCGCCTCGATTCGGCACTGGCGCTGCTGCGCGACGCCCGGGAACTGGAGCCGATGGATCTGGATGTGCGGCTGCACGAGGCCCGGGTGTTGGCCTGGAAAGGCCGCTACCAGGAAGCCCTGGTTCGGTTCGACAGCCTGCTGATCGAGTCGCCCGGGCGCCGGGATTTCCGGGTGGCACGGGCCCAGAGTCTGGCGTGGTCGGGCCAGAACGCCCGGGCCGAGCGAACCTACCGGGACCTGCTGGTCGAGGACCCCGAGGACGCGGAAGCCCTGATCGGGCTGGCCCAGCTGCTGTTGTGGCAGGGCCGAGCCAGCGAGGCGGAGACCTACAACACCAGGGCACTTACGGTGGCCCCGGACAACCGGACTGCCCGAGACCTGGCGCCCCAGATCCGGGCCATCAGGCGCCCGAGGACCGAGACCACACTGGGCTTCAGTCACGATTCCGACGACAACAACGCCTGGTGGCAGAGTCTGGACGGCTCGATGCGGGTGGCGCCGGGCATCCGGGTGTTTGCCTCGGTCGGTGCCTACGAGGCCGGGGACCCGCAGCAACACGGTACCCGGCTCAGCGGTGAAGCCGGAGCCGGCTGGGATCACGGCAACCTCGGGGTCTCGGCGGCAGTGGGGGGGCGGCGGCTGAGGTCCGATCTGGGCGCTGACCACAGCCTCGCGACCTGTCACCTGGCGGCAAATCTCCGACTCACCCCCAGCGCCGGACTGGGAGCGGGATACGCCCACTACTCCTTCGATGAGACCGCGTTCCTCATCAGCAGCGGGCTCCTGCTCGACGAACTCTCGGCCGATGGCGACCTGGTGCTGGGCCGGGACCTGTCACTGGGTGTCAGCGCCGGCTACAGCTCGTTCTCCGACGGCAACCGGCGTTCCTCCCTGGCGGTGAACCTGACCCGGCAGCTGGGGACCCGATTCGCCGCGGGGATGTTCGGGCGGGGGATGTGGGACGAGCAGGCCGGGACGGGGTACTTCTCCCCCGATCGACTGCTGCTGGGCGAACTCAGGGGGATCGGCAGCTACGGGTCTCACCAGTGGTCGGTCTGGGTTACCGCGGCCGCGGGACTGCAGCAGGCAGGATCGTCCGGCTCGACCGACCCGGAGTGGCACCTCGAGGGCCGGCTGGTGCGGCGGTGGGCGGCCGCCAATGAGCTCGCGCTGACGGGCGGGATCTCGAACTCATTGCTGGGGAGCACCAGCGGCGCATTCCATTATTACACCGGGGCGGTGACGGCACGGCTGGGACTATGAGGGAAACAGGGACCGGAATGGTTGGCAGGGACGGAGAACGGGGGTGGTTGGTAGGGGCGGAGCATTGCTCCGCCCCTACCAACCCCTACCAGCAATACTCCGCCCCCAGCCATTCGCGCCTCCTTGGCTCCCCGCCTGCCCACCGTTATCGTAGTAGGATCCCATGACACGATTTGAAACACCTCGCGTGGCCATCGTTGGAGTCGGCGAAATCGGTCGCGGCTGGGCGGCGCTGGCCATCGCCGCCGGCTGGCCGATCACGATCTATGACTCGGACGCGGAGCTCCTCGGCGCAGCGACCGACGCCATCGGGGATCGGGTCGTGACTCTGGTGCGGCTCAAGCGGGCGGTGACCGAGGTAGCGGAAGACGCACTCAACGAGATGAAGGTCGGGCGAAGCCTGCTGCATGCCGTCGCCGAAGCGGACTGGGTGATCAAGGCCGTCGCCGAGGACTTGCCGGTCAAGCAGAAGGTGCTGCAGCAGATCGAGCAGGTCACCCGGGAAACCGCGATCATCACCAGCAGCGCCAGTGGGTTTGGCCCGACCGCCCTGTCGGCCCGCCTGGAGCGGCCGGAGCGGTTCCTGGTGGTGCGACCGATGGACCCGGTGGAGCTGATCCCGCTCGTCGAGGTGGTGCCTAGCCCGCGGACCGATCCGGCGGCAGTGGAGGACATCCGGTTCTGGCTCAGCCTGCTGGGGCGGGCCCCGGTGGTGTTCCGCAAGGAGATTCCCGGCAACCTGGCAGCTCGGCTCAACGCGGCGATCTGGCGGGAGTGTATCCAGATGGTGCTCGACGGAGTGCTGGACGTGGAGGATATCGACCGGGCGGTGTCGGTGGGGCCGGCGCTGTCGCTGGCCGCCTCGGGCCCCAACCTGGCGCACCACCTCGCGGCGGGGGAATGGGGGGTGGAGGTGTCCCTGTCGAAACTGCTGGGCACCTACGAGGGGATCTGGAAGAGCCTGGCAGAATGGAAGCAGCTCAGCCACGAGGATCAGAAGCGCCTGATCAAGCTGGTCGACAAGTCCTACAGCCGGCACGTCTCGGAGCTGCGCGAGGCCCGGGATCAGCGGCTGGTCCGATTGCTCGAGGCGATGCGGGAGTAACGCCTTCCGCTCAGACCCGGCTGGCCGGTCGGGTGCACAACAGCAACTCTGCGATCTCGAACCCGACAATGCGCTCCCGACGCCCGGCCCGGACCCGGATCGGACCCCGGAAGGGTTCCCGCGCCAGCACCCGCACCCGGGTGCCGGGCACCAGGCCAGTGCCGCTGATGTAGCGCAGCCGGTCGGGCTGGCTGGTATTCACCCGCCGGATCTCCACGTCACTTCCCACCTCCAGTTCGGCCAGCGGGATGTAGATCACCTCGGCGAGACTGCCGTCGGGCCCGGGAATCGGATCGCCGTGGGGATCCTCCCGCGGATCGCCCAGCAGCTTCGCCATCCGCTCCACCAGGGTGTCCGAGACAGCGTGTTCCAGCCGTTCCGCTTCCTCATGGACGGTGTCCCAGGTATAGCCGAGGTGGGCGACCAGGTAGGCCTCGATGAGCCGGTGCCGGCGCAGCATCCGGAGCGCGATACGACGTCCCTCGCGGGCCAGGGTGACACCGCGGTACAGCTGATGGCTCACCAGGTTTTGATCCGCCAGCCGGCGCAGCATGCCGCTGACCGAGGCCGGCGCCAGCTCGAGGACCGCGGCGAGGTCGGTGGTGGAGGCTGGCTCGCCCGACGCGGTCAGGCGATAGATCGCCTTGAGGTAGTCCTCCGCCGAGCGGGTCAGCACATCCCGCTGGATCTCCGCGGTCATGTGGAGCTCCCCGCCGCGGGGCGGGTGCGGCGGACGCGCCCGGACGGATCCGCCGCCGGCGGGCTGAGGGCCCGGAGTCCGTTGGCGATCACCAGCAGGCTGGCTCCCATGTCCGCGGCCACCGCCATCCACAGGGTCGCGTGGCCGGTCGCCGCCAGCACCAGAAACACCAGCTTGAGACCCACGGCAACCACGATGTTCTCCCGCACGATGGCGAGGCTGCGGCGGGCCCGCCGAATCAAGGGCGCGAGCAACCCGAGGTCGTCGCCCATCAGGGCAACGGCCGCAATCTCGAGGGCGATGTGGGTTCCCGCCACGCCCATGGCCACGCCGGTGGTCGCCGCGGCCAGGGCGGGGGCGTCGTTCACGCCGTCGCCCACCACCATGACCCGCTCCCCGCGGGACTCGAGCTCCACCACCGCGGCATACTTGGCCTCCGGGAGCAACCCGGCCCGGACCTCGTCTACCCCCACCGCTGCGCCCACCGGCCCGGCCACCGCGGCGCTGTCCCCGGTCAGCATCACGACCTGGCGGATGCCTGCCTCCCGCAGGGCCTGGACCGCCAGCTCCGCCCCGGGACGGACCCGGTCGGCGACGCCCAGCACGCCGAGCGGAGTCCGTTCCGCGCTGAGCAGGATGGCGGTGCTGCCGCGGGATTCGAGCTGTTCCATCAGCGCATGTACGCCGTCCCGGCAGGTACCGCTCTCGTCGCACAACTGCCGGTTGCCCAGCTGCAAGGCGCGGCCCTCGACCACCGCCCGGGCACCGCGCCCCGGCAGGGCGACGAAGCCGCTGGCCGCAGCCAGGGAGAGGCCGCGGGTCCGGGCCGCCTCGACGACCGCCCGGGCCACCGGATGCTCCGAATGGCGCTCCACCGATGCGGCCAGACGCAGCACTTCGAGCTCGCTCATGCCGTCGACCGGGATCACCTCGGTGACTGCGGGCCGCCCCTCGGTGAGGGTGCCAGTCTTGTCGAACGCCACCATGGTGATCCGCGCCAGAGACTCGAGCTCGGCGCCACCTTTCAGCAGGACGCCCGAACGGGCGGCGCCGGTGAGCGCGCTGACGATAGTGACGGGG